>JASHRZ010000177.1 GCA_030037055.1 Alphaproteobacteria bacterium | reverse complement strand
TCTCGGTATCCCAGATGGGCACCGGCGTGCGGGCGAAGATCTGATAACCGCCTGGTGTCGCCACAGGATAGATGGCGGTCGAGGCCCCGCCCATGCCAACTGTTCCCTGGGGTGTCCAGGTGCGTGGCGGATTGTATTTGGGCGCCGTGATCACGCACCGCGGATCAAGCGCCATCATAAACGGAAGGCCCGGCCAGAAACCGAGCGATGCGACCCAATATTCCGTGCCCGAATGCACGCGCACCAGCTGCTCGGCGTCGGCAAGTCCGTTGATGCGCGCGACGAAGTCGGGATCGAGTTCCTTTTTGGTGATTTTCGCGCAATAGTCCTCGACACAGGCCCGCGTCCACGGGTCACGGTACATCGTCGGCAGATAAAACAGTCGGCTGTCGAGCACGATGTCATCCGACGGTCCCAGCGATCGGATGAGTGCGTTCATCTCCTTGTTGAGGTTCGCGAAAGAGATCTGGTCGGGATCGTAATGCACCAGCAAAGAGGCAAAGCATGGCGCCGTCTCGATCACGCCCTTGGTATGCTGCTCTGCAATCGCGGTTGCCAGGCCCTGGGCCATAAAATTCAGCTCGAGATTCATCTCGTTGCCGAACTCTATCAATACGAAGCGGTCGCCGCCGGGCAGAAATCTCGGTTCCGGATAGATCATGACGCCTTTTCCCTAGTGTAGATCATGGGCCAAGCAACTCGCTCATGTAGGTGTCGACGAAACGGGTGAAGGTCTCGCCCTTGCGGAAGGCGGGATGAGCAATCGTGTTGCGCAGAAAGCTCAGATTAGTTGCGACTCCCTCGATGCGGAAATCGCCAAGCGCACTCGCCATACGGTTGAGGGCACCATCACGTTCGGCGCCTCGGACGATCACCTTAGTGATCATCGGATCGTAGTGAAAACTGACCTTGTCGCCCTCGCGGAATCCGCTGTCGACGCGAATGCTATCGCTCGTGATTGGCGGTTGAAACTGGGTCAATTGGCCCGGGGACGGCAGGAAATTCTTGGCAGGATTCTCGGCATAGATCCGGCATTCGATCGCGTGCCCAACGGTTTTGATGGCCTCTTGCGTAAGCAAGGACAGATCTTCCCCGCGGGCAAGTCGGATCTGCAGCTCGACCAGGTCCAAACCGGTCACCATTTCGGTCACCGGGTGCTCCACTTGGATGCGGGTGTTCATCTCGAGAAAATAGAAATTATGATGGGCATCGACGACGAACTCGACGGTTCCGGCGCCAACGTAGCGCTGCTGCCTAGCGAGCGCGACCGCGGCCTCTCCCATTGCGCTGCGGACCGAGTCAGGAAGTCCAGGAGCGGGACTTTCCTCGATAATTTTTTGAAAGCGACGCTGGATTGAGCACTCGCGCTCGAAGAGATGCACGGCGCGTCCATCGCCAAGCCCAAACACCTGGATCTCAATATGGCGGGCAGGCTCGACGAACTGTTCCAGATAGACAGCGGGATCTCCGAACGATTTCGCGGCGAGCGTCTGGGTGGCGGTCACGGTCTTTTCAAGCTCGTCGGGCCCATCGAGGCGACGCATGCCAATGCCGCCGCCGCCCGCGGCGGCCTTGACGAGGAGCGGATAGCCGACGCCAGCGGCCGCACCCGCGAGCTCGTGGAGGTTGTCCGGCGTGAATCGCGGGCTGCCGGCAAGGATCGGCAGGCCGGCTGCCTTGGCCAGCAGGCGCGCACGCTCCTTGTCACCCATCTCGTCGATGCTCTGCGCCGTGGGCCCTATCCAGCGGATCCCAGCTGCGGAAACCGCTTGGGCGAAACCGGCATTTTCCGAGAGGAAGCCGTATCCTGGATGAATGGCGTCGGCTCCGCTCTCCTTGGCGGCCGCGATGATCCGCTCGCCGGCCAGGTAGCTCTCCCGCGCGGGAGACGGACCAATCAACCGCGCGGAATCGGCGAGCTTCACGTGGAGGGCGTCCTTGTCTGCTTCTGAATAAACGGCAACCGTCGACAGCCCCAGCCTCGCGCAACTTCGAATCACTCGACAGGCGATCTCTCCGCGGTTGGCAATCAGGACGTTGCGCATCGTGCTGGCCTAACTCGACATCGGATCAGTGCAAATAACTACCGATCGCCGCCCGCACCGCCTTGGCAACATCGACGGCACCCGGCGTATCGGAGTGGACACAGACGCATTCGGCACGCACGGCCACGTCTGGACCTTGCACCGAGCGTACCTTGCCCTCCTTGAGAGCGCGAAGCGTTCGCGCGGCCGCCGCCTGAGGATCCACGGCCACGTGTTGGCGGGTGATCAGTAGGCTACCGTCGGACGCATAGTCGAGATCGACATAGAACTCCGAGACAAACGGAATGCCTTCGCCGGCGTAGATTTGCTCATGGAGCGTTCCACACATACCGTAGAGCGGCACCTTAAAGACTTTGGCGACGGCCGCGACGGCGCGCGCCACCTTCTCGTCGCGCGCAGCCATACCGTAAAGGGCGCCGTGGGGCTTGATATGGTTGAGCGGCATGCCTTCACGCGCAAGGAACCCGGTAAGCGCACCCACCTGATAGATAAGGCATTCAGTG
>JASHRZ010000176.1 GCA_030037055.1 Alphaproteobacteria bacterium | reverse complement strand
CCGACCTGACGCGGGGTCAGACCCAGAATGCGCGCCGCCTTGGCCTGGACCCAGCCGGCCGTCTCCATGGCCTCGACAAGGCGGTCACGTTCAGATTGCACATCGGCAACGGCCGGCGCGGAAGCAGGCGCCGGTGCGGCCGCCGTCGCGTGGGCAGGCTTGGGCGTTTGCGCGCGCGCTGTGCCGCTCCCAACACGGACGATCGGCAGCGGCGTGAAGGAAGCCGGTTGCGGCGCCGCCCGAGCCGCGCCTCTCCAGAGCATGGCCGAGAGGCAGCCATCGTTGTGGCAGGCGAAATCGCCGGCAACGATGCTCTTGCCGCGCGCCAGCGTCGCTGTGCGCCGCACGCAGTTCTCGAGTTCGCGGATGTTGCCGGGGAAGTAACATTCCGAAAGCACCGAAAACGCCGCTTCGGAGAAACTCAGATCGCTGCCGTGTTCTTTGTTGAAGCGCCGAAGGAATTCCTTTGCGAGCAGCGGCAGATCTTTCTTCCGATCGCGCAACGGCGGCAGGAAGATCGGCACGACGCTGATGCGATAATAGAGGTCCGCGCGGAATTCGCCGCGCGAGACGGCCTCTTCCAGATTGCGATTGGTGGCGCAGATCAGGCGCACATCGACCTTGAGCGTCCGGCTGCTGCCGACACGCTCGAATTCGCCCTCTTGCAGGACGCGCAGAAGCTTGGCCTGGAAGGAGGGCGAGATCTCGCCGATCTCGTCGAGAAAAAGCGTGCCGCCATGCGCTTGCTCGAAGCGACCTTTGCGCTGGGCCACCGCGCCGGTGAACGCGCCCTTCTCGTGACCGAAGAGCTCTGATTCCAGCACAGTTTCGGGCAACGCCGCGCAGTTGAGCTTGACGAAAGGGCCGCCCTGTCGCGACGACAAGGCATGGAGGGCGCGCGCGAAAAGCTCTTTGCCGGTGCCGGACTCGCCGCGCAGCAGGACCGTCGAGTGCGTCCGGGCGACGATCCGCACTTTTTCGATCACGGCCTGCAGCGCCGGACTGTTGCCGACGATGCCCTCGATCTTGGCCGGCGCGGGCTCACCGCCGGTGGAGGACAGCTCTTTTTCGAGCCGTCGTTGCTCCTCCATCAGCCTCTCGCGGTCGCGCGAGACGACCCGATGGAGCCGCAATGTCTGCCCGACCAGATTGGCGATCATGGTCAGGAAGCGGACATCCTGGTCGAAGCGAAAATGGGTGCGGTCGGTGTGCACGCGGTCGATGGTGAGCGTGCCCACGACCTTGTCTTCGCTTTTGATCGGCACGCCGATAATCGCGAAAGGCGCCTCGTCATCGGCGCCCCATCCGGTGAGATCAGCCCCGGCAAACATGGGGTCCTCGCGCACGTTCGGCACCACGACCGGCATCTTCGTGGCGACGATCTGACCGACGACGCGCTCGGGCAGACGGTCGAAATAGCGCTTGGCGTTCGCCTCGCTCCAGCCGGCGCCCGTGACCACCTCCGGCTCGCCATCGGGACCGAGCAGGGCGATCAGCCCATGATCCATATCGAGGAAGCTCGACAGAAGCGCCAATACCCCCGCGAGGGTCGCCTCGAGCCGATGCGGCGAGGCGAGTAGCTTCGAGATCTCATAAACACCGGCGAGCGCAGCTTCCGCGTGGCTCGCCCCACGTGCCGCCCCCAAGGGAGCCGGGGCGGCACGGCTAGTAGCCGTCATATCTCAGTCTTTCTGCACCGCAACAACATTATTGTGCATTTGCGAAATCACGCAAGACCGATCCCCCAGTCCGCGCCTCCACGACCAGATTGGCCGTGCAGATTTGGTCTTGGATCGCAGAGCGGTCGCGGCAATCGCATGGTGGCCCGCGGCAAAACGCCGCATCCCTGCGAACGGCAAAACTTACCCATACCTCTACCCATGCCCTCGGGCCGGCTATCTCACGATCGCAGGCGCACAATGGCGAATGAAGAGTTGGTGCAAATGACATCCTCGTGCGCAAGTCCCGTGAAACTCATGGAGCGTGCGACAGGCACGTTGTGATCGGCGAGAGACGCCGCTGCCGAGGAATTCGGGATCAACCTGCAAAGCGTCGCCCTGCTGATGCCGTGCTTGCCGGTCAGCCGCGGATACATCCAGGTTGCCAAGGGTGTCGGCCGCTCTGTCCATCAGGTCACGGCCTCGAAAAGGGAGGTGTCGTCGTTCTTGACGCTGCCGACGCGGGGACTGATCCGATGGGCCCCGCATCCGTTGCGAGGGATAGGGCTTGAGCAGCAGAAAAGATTGGAAGCCCGCCTCGATGCACGCAATCGGCATGAACCAGGGTAGGAGGTGTGGGTTGCGCGAGCCGGGGAGTACGGGCGCCGGATCTTGCCCAGCAAGGATCGCGCAACGTGCCCTTTGAGGGCTGGGGAGAATTATACGCAGCAGGCAATTTGCGTATAATTGCCCTTGCAGCGGGTCTCTGCCCGCCCTCGGCACCGACGCTCAGCCGCTTCGTTTTCTCGATTTCCTCATCCACGAACCCGAGCCCGCGGTGGTGCTCCATGGAACGGGCATCTATGTGCTCGTGCCATCGCCCCAACGCTATGCCATTCATAAGCTCATCGTGGCGCGGCGCCGCAGAGAGGGCAGCTCGAAGCGGGACAAGGACATCCAGCAGGCTGAAGCGCTTCTTGAGCTCCTCGTACAAAAACGACCGCATGAACTCAACGCTGCGTGGGCGGAGGCTTACGATCGGGGCAGGACATGGCAGCAGCTGCTTGGTGAGGGACTGGGCTTCATCAATGCAGACGCTCGCGACGCGACGCTCAGAGCTGTTGATGCACCTCGGTCGGTGATCCCCGGCCTGGCTCTTCGGTTCGCAGCGCCGGCCGCGCGCTACGACTTCGGTCGAGACGTCGTCACGTTCCTCGGAGAATCCGGAGGAGCAACCGTCCGCTGTGCGATCAGTCGTGAAGCGATTGAGGACCACTTTGGCGCAGACGGCCTTGACCCAGAGGGTCGCCTTCGACGGTTCCGAGAGAACCGCGAGACCATAGAGCGTCTGCTGGCGAATAAATATCTTACATGGCCTGTTGAAGACGTCGGGTCGGTACTGATCAAGTCAGACGACGTAGATAGACTCCGGGCGAAACATCGAAGATAGGTAGGTATGCTCTTGAGTGCTCCATGGCTGGGCGTGTGCGTCTTGCGTGCCCGTTGCGTGCCCAACCCCCTCCGAGCAGGAATCCGTTGCTCCAGTCCCACATAGCTGAAGAGGCCTTCCGACCGCTCGTCTTTGCCCCGCATCAATTCCTCGTTCCAGAGGTAGCCCGCATGCTCTCTAGAATCACGTCTCAAGCGTCGTGTAAACAGACTTTTTCAGCACCCTGCTAGAGGCTTTGAAACCGGACATTGCGGCTCGGAAGGCAAAAAGTGCCAGGATTAGCGGGCGCTGGACTTCCTTTGCCATTCGGACGATCGGTGCTACGCTTTGTTTTGTCTCGGGCCGACCCAAGCGGCCTGGGACAAGACGAGCGCATGTCAAGGCTCCGCTGCTCCCACAAAGCGCGGGGCCTCTTTTTTGCTTGCAGCTCCGCGCGATACCGGTTGCTATCGCACGACGAAGCGAATGCCCGACGGCTTGGCGTCGAGAATTTCGATGCTTTTCTCTCGCACCAGCGTCCGGAGTTCCGTGACCGCGATATTAGGTGGTTCGCGACGAGGCCGGCAAGACGAGCGCGCGACGGCCTCGCGCCGCTATGCCGCCGCGAGGCCGCCGGCTTGGCTGGCAAGAGGCGGCGCCTGCGGGTCGAGAATGCGGCACGCCTCGATGATCCCCGCGTTCGGGCAGAAGCCCGGATAGTCCTGCGTCCGCCGTCTCTTGAGCCAGCTCTCGCAAGCCGTCTTGTGCGCGCATCTGTTGCAGCTCTGCAAGGCCACTTGGATCATCGCCTCGAGCCCCCTCGACCAGCCTCCCGCTAGGTCGATGCCTTGCCGCGCGATCATCTTGTAAAAGAGTTCCGGCGCGCGGACCGGCCCGACGTCCAGTGGCGGCTTGTCCGGAACCGGCGGAGCGTCGAGCCGCGGCACCGGGAGGTGCCCGTCCGCGATCACATCGATGACGCGATAGCGCGGCGGCCCCAGTCTCTCGCCGCAGTCGCAGGCCAGCGGCTCGCAGGCCGCGAGCGTTTCGAGTCGCGCCCAGGCCTCATCGGCGGTTTCCGCGGCAATATCAATCGCCATATAGGCGGTGCGCAGATAGCTGACGCGAAATCTCCGCATGGCCCCCTCCGGTTTCTTGGTGCTTCGATGGGATGACTGGTTGGGTCGGGGGGCATTGATCTGAATCAAGCGTCAAGGCGGCGTCATGGGTTCGTCTTCGGCGAGCGCTTTGGCGAAGACGGCGTGCCAGTGCTGCGCCTCCGATTTCGTGGCGAAGCTCCGGCTGTGGCCGAGATCGACGACGGTGTTGCGGCCGTGCTGGCGTTGGATGCGCCAATGGACCCGGTATCCAGCCGGGCTATGCTCGAGCCGAAGCTGGGGGCCCGCGCTAGTCGGTGTGGCGGTCGCCGCACACCCCCGTGCCGCGCCACTCGTCTCGCTCGGTCAGTCCCGGCCTGCGCTGCGGCTCCTCGCGGCGCTCCTCGCGCCCCGCCTTGAGCTCACGCTGCTCGCCGGGCCGTCGCTGGCCCGTAGGTTCGTCGTTCATCTGCGTTCCTCCTGTCGCGCTTTGCGCGCGATCTCGCGCCCGTCCCGTCTGGGTCCTAAGCCAATGGCGCGCCAGCGCCTTCGTCGATGGCCGTACGCCTGGACTGCGGCGCCCGGTGTAGGCGTCGCCATCCTGTCCGCGATCGCCGCGGGCGATTTCGCGCCGCCGGGCGATCGCGGCTAGCGGCCGGGCGGGCGGAAATTGACGGTCTTCTTCAGCGCGCTGTCGACCTCGTTGGCGGTGATCAATTGCGTCGTCTTGGTATGAATGAGTCCGGAAGCGGAGACCGCAAAAGCGAGCGCCGCCATCTCGACGGTAGTCGGCAGGTCGAAGATCACGACCGCATCCTGCTCGCCGAAGGTCCAATACACCGCCTCGCATTTGCCGCCGAGCGTCTCGGCGGCGTTCCGGACGGCTTGGACGCGCGCGCTCGCGCCGTCCTTCTGCAAGCCCTTCAGCCCCTCGGCCGTGTAGGACGCCTGAACCAGATATTTGGCCATCTCGGCACCTCCCATGCTTGCCGCCGCGGCGCAGCAAAGGCCGGCGGCCGAGGCGATCGTGAAATGGAAGTGGAAACATTCTGCTAGCGCGATTGCTTGTCGGGGGCATTGATCTGGATCAAGCGCCGGGCGAACCACGCTGCTGCTGATCGTTCATGGCGCGGCTCAGGGCTGTGGCTGGGACGGCGGCTCGGCCCGCTTGCGTGCCTTGGGCTTCCGCTCGGCATCAGCCCAGTCGCGCGTCGGTTCACCTTTCGCCTTCCGCTTCTTGATCCTGAGCTTGCGCTCCTTCGGCAGGCGTCAGAGCCGGTGTTCGGACTGGCTCGCCGGGTACGAGGACCTGAATGACGCTGAGCGCCTGTGCCGCGACCCGGCAATGCGCTGGATTGTTGGCGACCGTGCAG
>JASHRZ010000175.1 GCA_030037055.1 Alphaproteobacteria bacterium | reverse complement strand
TTGCGGATATCGACTTTGCCGACCAGCGAGGAAATGTCCTGATTGTTCTCGTCGCCCGGCTCCGTCTTGGCGATGCAAATCTGCTTCAGCCGCGACGGAAGCATCCGCACCACGGAAAATTTGGACAGGTCGCCGCCGAACTCCTCGAGCCGCTTCACCGCCCAGGGCGAGGCGGGCCCGAGCAGGCGCCGCTTCGGAATCTTGTAGTGCTTCTCGATCGTCTCGCCCATGCGCCCCGGATCGAACAGACCGAGCGGGCTCTCGAAAACGGGGCTGACCTCTTTGCCCGCTTTCAGAACGTAGATCGGCAATTTCTCCATCAGCAGCTTCAGCCGCTCGGCGAGGGAGGATTTGCCGCCGCCCACCGGGCCCAGGAGGTAAAGCACCTGCTTGCGCTCCTCGAGACCCTGTGCGGCATGGCGGAAGTAGCCGACGATGCGCTCAATCGTCTCTTCCATGCCGTAAAAATCGGCAAAGGAGGGATAGACGCGGATGCTCCGGTTCATGAAGATCCGGCCGAGCCGCGGATCATGGCTGGTATCGACGATCTCGGGCTCGCCTATGGCCGCCAGCATCCTTTCGGCGGCACTGACATAAGCCATCGGCTCGCGCGCGCAAGATTTGAGATAATCTTCCAGGGTCATCTCAGTCTCTTTCTGGCTGTCATACAGCTTCGAGAAGAGACCGAATAGATTATCCTGAGAAATCATTCTCCACCTCGCCCTCGACGTCGTCGGTGTCTAAATTCTTCAGGGGGACAGATACAGAGTTTCACACATTCATCCTTAATTGGTCATTAACGGCCGAAAAGATATCTCAACGTTACTTCTTAGATGGGTTCGAGATTCAGAGAATACGTGAGTCCTTCGTGACAGGTCCAGATTTGTCGGCGCTCGCGCGGCTAGCGCAAGACGACGGGCGCGAATTGGCTATGCAAAGTTGATGCCGGCCAGCCCTCTCACCCGCAAAGCGGGGCAGGAGGCGCGGGTGTCGTCTCTTGCAGCCTAAGCGCATGCGCCCTTGGCCTGCTCCTTTTCACCGGGTCGGCTGGAATCGCTGCCGACGCAATCATTATAAGAATCACCGAAAAACGTGGCGAAGTTAAGGCCTTTCCCTGAAAGGTAGGCATCAGACGGGAAAATGCTTGATTTTGCGGGGGGTGCCAAGATGTCGCAGCGCAGCATCAGCCGCTGATGATGCAATTTTAGGCATTTCGGTACCGCTCCGACAGGCCATTCAGCGGCGAGTCGTCCGCCTGCCATTCTCCGGCGCCGGCCCCGGCAAGCGCCTGAACCCGCTCCTCGTCGGCGGCGAGCGCCTTGGCGGGGCCGGAATAGACGATGGCGCCATCGTCCAGCACATAGGCATGATCGGCGATGGCGAGGCTCATGCGGGCATTCTGCTCGACCAGCAGCACCGAGATACCTTCGCTGCGCATCTGCTCCACGATTCGGAACATTTCACGAACGACGAGCGGCGCGAGACCTTGGGAGGGCTCGTCCAGCATCAGCAATCGGGGGTTGACCAGCAGCGCCCGCGCGATCGCCAGCATCTGCTGTTCGCCGCCGGAGAGCTGGCGGCCGCGATTGTGCCGACGCTCGTGAAGCCGGGGGAAAAGGTCGTAGATGCGGGCGATCGACCAGGGACCGCTGCGTTCAAGCGGCACCTTGAGGTTCTCCTCGACGCTGAGATTGGGGAAGATGCGACGGCCCTCGGGCACATAGCCGACGCCGAGCGCGGCCACGCGGAAGCTAGGCCAGCGCGTCGTCTCCTGGCCGAAGATGGTGATGCGCCCCTCGCGCGCCGGGGTCAGCCCTATCAGGCTGCGCAGCGTCGTCGTCTTGCCAGCGCCATTGCGCCCGAGCAGCGTGGTGATCCGCCCGGCCGCGACTTCGAGGCTCACGCCGTGCAGGATGTGGCTCTTGCCGTAAAAGGTATGGAGCCCCGTCGCGCTGAGCGCCGTGCCGTTCGCGCCGGTCATGCGGCCTTGCCGAGATAGGCGGCCTGGACCGCCTCGTTGGCCGCGATCTCGGTGGGCGTGCCCTCGGCGAGCACGCGGCCCTGGTCGAGCACGGTGATGCGGTCGGCGAGGTGGAAGACGACGCGCATGTCGTGCTCGATGAGGACGATGGTGAGCTTGGCGTCCTGATGGAGGCGGCGGATGAGGCGGGTGATCTCATAGGTCTCCTGATCGCCCATGCCCGCGGTCGGCTCGTCGAGCAGCAAGAGGCGCGGCCGCAAGGCCAGCGCCATGGCGATCTCGGCGGCGCGCTGGTCGCCATGGGCGAGCTCGCCCACCGGCCGCCCGGCCTTGTGGCCGAGCCCGGCCAGCGCCAGGACCTCGTCGACGCGGCCGCGCAGTGTCGCCCGGACGCTGCGCCCGAGCCAGGGGCTGAGCCGGTGTCCCGCCGCGACCTCGACCGCGATCAGCACGTTCTCGCGCACGGTGAGTTCCGGGAAGACCTCCGTGACTTGGAAGGTGCGCGCCATGCCGAGGCTCACGCGGCGATGCGCGGGAAGCCGCGTCACGTCCCGGCCGTCGAATGCGATGGTGCCTGCGCTCGGCACAAAGAAGCCGCTGAGGAGATTGAAGAAAGTGGTCTTGCCGGCGCCGTTCGGGCCGATGATCGCGCGCAGCTCACCGGGCTCGACCGCAAGCGATACATCGCGCAGCGCGATCAGGCTGCCGAAGGTCTTGGCGACGCTGTCGACCCTGAGGAAGCTCACACCTTCCTCTCTTGCTGCAGGAATCCGAGGAAGCCGCGCGGGAAGAGCAGCACGACGACGACGAAGAGGAGGCCGATGAAGGACATCCAGTTCTGCGTCAGGCTCGAGACGTAGTCCTCCAGCACGACAAAGATGGCGGCGCCCAGAAGCGGCCCCCAGAAGGAGCGCATGCCGCCCATCACCGCCATGATGACGAGATCGCCCGAGCGGCTGTAATGGATCTCATGCGGGTCGGCGAAGTTGTTGAGCAGCGCGTCGAGCCCGCCGGCGAGCGCCATGAACAGGCAGGAGACGACGAAGGCGAGCCAGATATGCTGCTCGATCGGAATGCCGAGGTAGCGGGCGCGACGCTCGTTCTCGCGGATCGCGAGCAATGTACGTCCAAACGGCGAGCGCAGCAGGAAGGCCATGACGCCGACGGCGACAGCAAAGCAACCGAGAACGAAATAGTAGAAGGCGATGGTGTTGTTCACGATGTCGATGGTGGCGAAGCCCAGATCGACCGGCTGGCGGTGAAAGCCGCGCAGCCCGTCGTCGCCGCCGGTCACGGAATGCCAGCGAAAGGCGATGTAGTAGAAGACTTGGCCGAAGGCGATCGTAACCATGGCGAAATAAACGCCCCGCCGGCGTACGATGAGGGCGCCGAGCAGCGCTCCGGCGACGCCGCCAAGCAGCATGCCGAGAACGAGGGCGAGCGGCGTGCTTGGTGCCAGGAATTTGAGCACGAGCCCGGTGCCATAGGCTCCTAGTCCGAAATAGGCGGCATGGCCAAAGGACAATACGCCGGTGAAGCCCAGCAGAAAATTGAGCGACATCGCCGCAAGCCCGAAGACCAGGACGCGCGTGCCCAGGGCTGTATAGCCGCCGGCCAGCGGCATCCAATAGGGTGCCGCCAACAACGCCAGCCAAATGACGGCGACCCAGAGCGGCCGATGAGAAAGCTGCTTTGGCCATGGCAGGCTCACGGCGCTCATGACATCATGCCTTCTTCGCCGAAGAGGCCGCGCGGCCGTATGAGCAGCACGACCGCCATCATCACATACATCACCGCCTCGCTCGCCGACGGGAGATAGACCGTGGTCACGCCGGTGGCGATGCCGATCAGCAAGCCGCCGAGAACGGTGCCGCCGAGGCTGCCGACACCGCCGACGATGATGGCGATGAAGCTCGGCATCAGATAGTCGTCGCCCATGGTCGGATCGAGGCGGAACTGGCCGGCCGCGAGAACGCCGCCCAAACCCGCCAGCAAGATGCCGACGCCGAAATTGAATGAGCGCAGGAGGCGCACGTTGACGCCGAGCGCTGCCACCGTTTCGAGATCGAGCGTTCCGGCGCGGATGCGGATGCCGAAGCGGGTGTGGCGCAGCAGAACGAAGAGCAGCGCCACGATCAGCGCCACGATGGCGAGATTGAACAGCCGATAGCGGGTGACGAAGAAAAGGCTGTCGGAGATGGGCTGCGCGAGGAAGGCCGGGATCGCCATCGGCAGGCCTTGCGCGCCCCAGAGATAGCGGGTGCCGTCCTGAAAGATGAAGGCGAGGCCGAATGTCAGGAGCAGGCTGTAGAGCGGATCACGGCCATAAAGGCGTCGGATGAGAGTCCATTCGATGGCGAGGCCTAAAATGGCGGCGAGAAAGGGCGCGAGCAGCAGCGCCCCTAAGAATCCGACATATTTCGACAGCGCGAAGGCGATGTAGCCGCCGAGCGCAAGAAAACCGCCATGAGCGAAGTTGATGATGCCGCTCAGATTGAGAATGAGCGACAGGCCGAGCGCCATCAGCACGAAAAAGGCACCGGTCACCACGCCGTTGGCGACGTTGAGGATGACGAGGCTGCTCATGACTCAGCGGGCCCGGCGCAGGCGCGACGGTCGGGATCGCTCCCCGTCGCAAAACTCGGAGATCATGGATCACCCGCTCGCAACGGCGTTAGGCGGGCCATTGCAACTTGCAGCCGGTTTCCTCTACCGGGCTCGCGACCTTTTCACCGGCCACGAGGCTATGCACCTTGAACATGTTGTCGGGATCGCCCTGCGGCGGATGCGCCTCGCCAACGAACACCGTGCTCATGAGTTCGTGATCGCCCGCCCGATAGGCGGGCGCCGCCGGCTGCAGCGCCACCTCGGGCGGCAATTTGAAGCCGCTGAGGGCGTGTGCCAGCTTCACGGCATCTAGGGTCTTTTCCTGATTGGCCACAAGCGCCGCGGTATAGACGGAGGCATAGCCGAACCAGTTGCGCGCGGTTGCAGCCGCGCCCGTACGCTGCTTGATTGCCGCGTTGAATTCCTTCACCCCCGGAACGTTGGGTTGGTCCCACCACCATTCCATCGTCCACCAGCCGACGCGCGCCTCGTCCGGCACGGCGCGCAAGCTCTCGAGTTCGAACAGCGTGCCGCTTACCTGCATCTCCTTGTTGAGGCCGAACTGCACGAACTGCTTCAGGCTGTTGACCTGGTCGCCGCTGCCCATGACATCAATGAGCACGTTGGGGCCGAAGGCTTTCGCCTTGATGAGATAGGCCGAATACTCGATCGTGCCGATCGGGATCAGGTCGCCCTGATAGGTGCCGCCGGCGGCGGTCAGCCGCTTCACGAGTGCCGCCTGCACCGAGTGACCGTAAGCGTAGTCGGGGGTGAGGAAATACCACTTCTTGCCGAACTTCTCGATCAGCAGGTCTGCGACGGCGTTGGAATCCATCGTCGTGGTGTTGCAGACGCGGAACACGTTCCAGGAGCAGCCGGTGCCCGTGACCGTGTCGGTGTGTCCGCCCGAGACGATGTGCAGCACCTTCTTTTCGCTCGTCACCCCCGCCATCGCCTGGGCAATGCCGGAATTGACGTCGCCGATGATGACGTTGACCTCATCCCGGTCGATGAGCTTGCGTGTCTTCTGCACGCCGGTGCCGACGTCGTTGGCGGAATCCTCGACCAGCAGCTCGACCGGCCGGCCCAGCATCCCAGCGTTCCGGTTGATCTCGGCGACGGCCAATTCCGCGCCGACGACTTCGTTGCGCGCGATCGCCGCATAGACGCCGGTCAGCGGGTCGACCAGGCCGATCTTCACCGGCATCTCGCCGCGCGCCTGAATGATGAACGGAGACGCAACCTGCAAGGCGCCGATCGCGGCGCCGGCTTTGAGAACGCTGCGACGGCCAAGCACCCCGGCCGGCTTTCCAGCCTTCATGCCACCCTCCCTGATGTCTTCCGCGGCGTTAACTGCCTGCGCGTTGATCGCGACAGTCTTCCTGAGCGCCTGCCGCTTGTCGATCGCAAAGTGGTGAATTCTCTTTCATCCCCCCCCGCAGCGCGGGTCGCGGGGCATCTGCGTCTCGCAGCGAGCACGCTGCCGCGCGAATGCGCGCGACAAGCCCGCGGCCGACGACCTAATGGGTGTTGACGTCCCATGTCTTCGCTCGACTGGATAGTGAGTTCAGCTCCCGATTCGCACGGTGTCGATGAGGCCGCGCAGGCAGGCAATGACACTCAAGGGCGTAATCCGGCCCGTCCGGGGATTCTCCAGCGAAGGGAGGTTTTCAATGGTCATGCTGAGCCGGGCGCTGTCGCTCTCAAGCTCGATCTGGTGAGTGTTGCGTTCGAGCGCCGGGTCGGCCCAGATCTCGAGCCGGGTGCGGTCGGGGCCGATACCGGCGAGCGCCAGTGCGGCCGCGACGTTAACGTTCGCGGGAAAGGCTCGCGCTCCCTCGCGGGCGGTGCCTTCGAAAAGCTTGCGCGGACGGTCGAGGCCCGCTAGCGAGATGCCGCGCTCGACCAGATAGGGCGCCCCGGCCAAGCCGCTGGGCGGCTTGCGCGTCACCAGCCTGACCGAGCGGATCTCGCCCTCGGCGGCTGCGCGCACGGCATCGAGGCCGAGCAGCGCGCCGGTAGGCACGATGATGCGGGCGCCGCTCCGGCGCGCGCGGTCGATGAGGTCGAGATGGTCGAGGAGCGCGCCGACGCTGAGCGGCAGGAAGATGCGGCCGGCGCCGATCGCGGGCTCGGCGATCGCGCGGAAAGATGCGGCGGGCAGGCACTCGACAACGATGTCGGCGCGTTCGGCGAGCGCCGCCAGCGACACCACCGGCGCGCCGATGCCGAAAGCGGCAAGGCGCGCCTCGGCGCGCGGCAGGTCGCGGGCGGAGAGGGCGGCGAGCGCCAAGCCGGGCAGGCCGGAAGCGAGCCGGCGCGCCACGGGCAGGCCGAT
>JASHRZ010000174.1 GCA_030037055.1 Alphaproteobacteria bacterium | reverse complement strand
GGCGCCGGCGCCAAGCGTATCTCCGGCGGCTCGCGCGATGTGTCAGCTCGGATCTGCGTCCATCCAGCGGGCGGGAAGCGTCGCCAGGACCAGCGTCTCCACCGGGATCGATGCCACCGGCGCACCGGCGCATTCCACGGGGTGGAAAGGACCACCGCCACGACCGCAGATGGTGGCGCCGCGCAGCCGGTCAATGTCGTCCGCGGCGATCTGGGAGAGCTGCCGGGTGTGCCCGTCGCTGAAGCGCAGGACGAGGTGATCGCCATCGAGCGAGGATGCGGCCGGCGCGGCCGCGGCCGAGGGCAGCCAGTCGATTGCTTCGACGGCGCCGAGATCGGCGCCGACCAGGAACCCATCCACGGTCTCGAACCAGTCGAAGCCGCGCTTGCCCCGGCGCTCGAACGGCCCGCGGAGGTGGCTGCCATTCTCCGCATCGACATCGACCACGAGCTGATCGCCATTGTGGAAACGGAGAACTGCCCGAGAGAGCGGTTCCGGCGCCGGCGCCGGTCGTCGGTAGCGCGTCCAAGCCAAGGGCAACGCCATCATCTCGCTCCCGAAGGTTTTCGACGCCCTAGATCAAAGCATGGCGACATAAGGATTCGAGGGCGAGCTGGAGCCGGTTTTGTTAACGCCGCATAAAGGGACGCCACCTCTCCGGCGTTTACACGGCCTTTATGGCGCGGCGGGGCCGACTGCGCGGCCGCCATCCGCTCCGATCCTTCCCCGCCAAAGGCCGCGGTTATCGCCGATGATTGATCCTGATCAAGGCGTTGATGCCCGGGCGGCGGTGTCATTCAGCAGCAGCGTCGGCGAACCCGGATGCCTCGATGACCGCCATTGGATGGCTGCAGATCGCGCTGTTTTGCCTGATCGTCGTCGCGATCACGCGGCCGTTCGGCTTCTACATGACCCGCGTCTTCGCCGGCGAGCGCACCTTCCTGACCCCGCTGCTGCGCCCAATTGAGCGCTTTCTCTATCGCTGTTGCGGCCTCGACGAGGCCGAGGAGCAGTCCTGGCGCCGCTATGCGGTGGCCATGGTGTTCTTCAGCGCGGCCGGCTTCGTGACGCTCTACGCGCTCCAGCGCCTGCAATGGTATCTGCCGTTCAACCCGCAGGCGCAAGCCGGAGTGGAGGAGGTGCTGGCGTTCGACACCTCGATGAGCTTCGTTACGAACACGAACTGGCAGTCCTATGTGCCCGAAACTACCATGGGCTACCTCGTCCAGATGGCGGGACTGACGGTCCACAATTTTACCTCGGCCGCGGTCGGCATCGCGCTGGCGCTTGGCGTGATTCGCGGCTTTGCGCGGCGCGAGGCGGGCGGCATCGGCAATTTCTGGGTCGACCTCACCCGCTGCACGCTCTACATCCTGCTGCCGATTTCGGCATTGGTCGGCCTTGTCTTCGTCTGGCAGGGCATTCCGCAGAACCTCGGCGCCTATGTCGATGCGACGACCTTGGAAGGCGCCCAGCAGACCATCGCCCAGGGACCCGTCGCCTCGCAGGAGGTGATCAAGCTTCTCGGCACCAATGGCGGCGGGTTCTTCAACGCGAACTCTGCCCATCCCTACGAAAACCCGACCGCGCTCACCAACCTCATCGAAATGCTGTTGCTGATCGCGATCGCCGCCGGGCTCACCAACGTCCTCGGCCGCATGGTCAAGGACGAGCGCCAGGGCTGGGCGATCTTTGCCGCCATGGGCGTCCTGCTCCTCATCGGCGTGACAACGGTCTATTGGTCGGAATCGCACGGCAATCCGGCCTTCGCGGCCCTCGATGTCGATGCCGCGCCGAGCGCGCTCCAGGCAGGGGGCAACATGGAGGGCAAGGAGGTCCGGTTCGGCATCGCGTCCTCCGCGCTCTTCGCGACCGTCACCACCGACGCGGGCGGCGCCGTCGACGCGGTGCATGACAGCTTCCTGCCCCTCGGCGGCATGGTATTGATCGTCAATATCGCGCTGGGCGAGGTCACCTTCGGCGGCGTCGGCTCGGGCGTCTACGGCATGCTGGCCTTCGCGATCGTCACCATGTTCGTCGCCGGGCTGATGGTCGGACGCACGCCCGAATACCTCGGCAAGAAGCTGGAGGCGAAGGAAGTCAAGATGACGATGCTCGCGCTTCTGAGCTACTCGCTGTCGATACTCGGCTGGACGGCGCTCGCTTCCGTGCTGCCGCAAGGCTTGGCGGGGATCGCCAACACCGGCCCGCACGGGTTCAGCGAGATCCTTTATGCTTACGCCTCGGCGACCGGCAACAACGGCAGCTCCTTTGCCGGCCTCTCCACCAACACTTTCTTCTACAACATGACGCTGGCGGCAGCGATGCTGATGGGACGGTTCCTTTTCGTGATTCCCCTCCTGGCGGTTGCCGGCTCCCTGGCGCAGAAGAAGCGCCTCGCCCTCTCGGCCGGGTCCATTCCGACGCACAGCCCGCAATTCGTGATATTGCTGGTCGGCGTCGTGCTGATCATGGGCGGCCTCACCTATTTCCCCGCCCTGTCGCTCGGACCCGCGATCGAGCAGGTCGCGATGAACCACGGCCTACAGTATCCGGCTCCTTGACGGTCGGACAATGGGCAGCCGCCGCACCGTTGCGAAGGTGTGGCCGAGGTCGAGCCCTGGGAGACGGACGCAGTAGCGAGGTGCTCATGCCGTCCAAGGCCCGCTCGTTCAGCCTGCGCAAGCATGATTGGCATTCGCGCGCCTATGTCGATCGCTGGATCGGCGAGGACGTCACGCGCGACGCCGAGCGCCGGCCGGCGCTGCGCAAGATGCTTTCCTTGGCGCCCTTCGCCAGGCGCGCCGCGATCCGCGTGCTCGATGTCGGCGCCGGATACGGCGCCGTCACCGAAGAAGTCCTACGCGCTTTTCCGAAGGCGCGCGTCACCTGGCAGGATTATTCGCGGCCGATGCGCGCGCAGGCGCAACGGCGCCTGGCGAAATATGCCAAGCGGCTCGATTACGTGCTGAGCGATCTCGCGAAGCCCGGCTGGGCGAAAGCCGTCGGTGGTCCGTTCGATCTCGTCGTTTCCGGCATCGCGCTGCACAACCTGCGCGACCGGAAGCGGATCTTCCGCTGCTACGCCGCCATCCGCGAATTGCTTGCGCCCGAAGGCTGTTTTCTCGATTACGATTATTTCGTCTATGCCGGCGGCCTCGATCGGCATATGGCGGCGATGAAGAGGGCCGGATTCGAACGTGTCGAATGCATCTGGCAGGAGGGCGCGGCGGCGATCGTGAAGGCCGCTTGAGGACCGCTCGACGTCGAACGGTAACGTGGATTCGCATGCGCTCGCGCCGGCTGTCGAATCCCGGTGGCAAGATCGGGCGGCGTACGATAGAGCGGCTCAAGGAAGGCGTCGTGTCTGAACAAGACCTCGGCGGTCGTCGCCCGGCTGAGAGTGACCGCGGCGGCGAATGACAGGCGCCGAACGCTGCCTTGCGCAGGAATCGCGGCCCATCGCCGACATCGACGTTTGCTCGGAGAACTGGCAGAGTGGATCAGGTGCAATGCTGGGTTTCCTCCGGCGTTGCCAGAGAAACCTGGCGCCGCAGACGCGATGCAACACTCCGGAATGCTCGATTCCAGCGATGACGGGGTTCATGCCTCCGCAACCGCGCCGGTGGTTGAAACCTTCGATCTCACGCGGAAATTCGGTTCGATCACTGCCATCGACCGAGCGTCCCTGTTGGTCGGTCCACGCGAGATCTTCGGGCTGATCGGGCCGAATGGAGCCGGCAAGAGCACGCTCATGAAGATGCTCACGACGATGTTGCCGCCGACGTCGGGCCGGGCGCTTGTCGCCGGATTCGACGTGGTGCGGGAGGCGGCGCGGGTACGAAGCCATATCGGCTACGTCCCGCAGCTCCTTTCCGCGGACGGCGAGCTCACCGGCTATGAGAACATGCTGGTTTCTGCCCGGCTCTATCTCGTTCCGCGCGCGGAGCGCGAGCAGAGGATCGCGGCAGCGCTTGACATGATGGCGCTCACCGATCAGCGCGACCGTCTGGTGCGGACCTATTCCGGCGGGATGATCCGCCGGCTAGAGATCGCCCAAAGCACGCTTCACAGGCCCCTTGTCCTGTTCATGGACGAGCCGACGGTCGGATTGGATCCGGGCGGCCGCCACACCGTCTGGCAGCATGTTCGCCGTCTGCGGGAGCACATGGGGACGGCGGTGGTCGTCACCACGCATTACATGGACGAGGCGGCGGAACTCTGCGACCGCATCGCCGTCATCCATCGTGGCCGGATCGAGGCCGTCGGCACGCCGGACGAGCTCACCGCCAAGGTCGGGCCGGCTGCCACCTTGGATGACGTGTTCATGCATGTGACCGGCGCCGAGATCGAAGCCGGCGGAGGATACCGTGATGTCAGGCAGACACGCCTCAGCGCCCGAAAGCATTCCTAGCCCGCGCCTTGCCGGCCTCGTTGCCGACTATCTCGTTCAGACGCTGGCGGTCGCCGACGCCGAGTTCAGGAAGCTCCGCCATGACCCCATGGAGCTCGCGACCCGCGCGGTCCAGCCGGTTCTCTGGCTGGTGCTCTTCGGCGGCGTGATGGCGCAGGTTCGCGGCCTGAGCACGGGCTCCACCCCGTATCTCGACTTCTTGGCACCGGGCATTCTGGCGCAAAGCGTCCTCTTCGTCGCGATTTTCCACGGCATCTCGGCGATCTGGGAGCGCGATCTGGGTGTGCTGCAGCGCTATCTCGCGAGCCCCGCGCCCAGGAGCGCGCTGGTCATCGGCAAGGCCCTCTCATCCGGCCTCCGCGGACTCTCGCAGGCCATCGTCATCTATACCTGCGCGGCGGCGATGGGCGTCGATCTCAGCATCCGTCCGCAGGACATCGTCTTGGTCGTCCTCCTGATCGCGGTCGGATCCAGCTTGTTCTCGACCTTCTCGTTGATCATCGCCTGCATCGTCAAGACGCGCGAGCGCTTCATGGGCATCGGCCAAGTCCTCACCATGCCCGTCTTCTTCGCCAGCAATGCAATCTATCCGATCGAGCTCATGCCGCGCTGGCTCAAGGCCGCTGCGGCGCTCAACCCGCTCACCTATGAAGTGGATGGCCTGCGCTTGCTCATGCTGCGCAACGGTACCTCCACCTTTGGGCTCGCGCACGATTTCACGGCGTTGCTCGCCGTCACGGCACTGCTGATCGCGATCGCCGCGCGGATGTACCCGCGAATGACGCAGTGAGACGCCGGCATGACTCTGTTTCTTCCGGACGATCTCCCCTGACGGCCCGGCTTAGGGACCGGCTGTCGTCGCTTTGAACAGCCGCGGAACGCGATCGTGCCGAATTCAGCCTCGGCCCTCGGCTCGCCACGCGCCGGACATCGTGGCGTTCGACCTTCGCCTAGCAGGATGCTGAAAAACTTCGAGAGCGATGCCGGACGCGCAATTTAAGAATCCCAGAACCCGTTGCGTCGAATCTTCCGTGCGTGGCCAAGACATTGAATCAATGTTGCTCATCCGGAGCGCTCAAATGGGTTCTTCAGCAACCTGCTCGGTCGCGAACTCACTCTCGGGACGGTGCGGCGGATGATCTACATCAAGGCGCCGCCGCAAGACGGGCAACAGAATAGCTGCCTGGAACTCCTAAAAAGGGGCGGCACATGATCCGACTGAATGTTTGCCTCGGTTCCATGGCACTGGCTGTGCTGTGCGGATGTGCCGCGGTGGACGTTTCGCCGGCGCGCGGCATCTCTCAAGACATCGAGGCAACGCACCAGCCGGGGGCGACCTCGCTCCGTCCTGGCGAGACCCGACACAACGAGCCGGTCGAACCGGCGCCATGGCGCCTGGAGGAATATGGTCCGACGCAATGGTGAGCCGGCGCAATTTGGCTGACACGGGATCAATGGAGAAGACGCATGAGACTCAAACTGCCGCTTACCACCCTTGCTTGCCTGCTTGCGCTCTCGGCGCCGGCCCTTGCCCAAGCGCATGACCCGCCTGTCGGCGGGCACTTTGCCGACGGCCATGGAGGCTGGTCCGAGCATGACGGCTGGCATGGCGATCTTCAGCACTTCGATCACGGGCGCTGGCAAGCCGGGCACTGGTGGCACGGGACCTACGTTGGCCGGCTGGGCTGGTGGTGGATCGTGGGCGCCGATTGGTACTGGTTCCCGGAGGCGGTCTATCCCTATCCGAACCCTTATGTTCCGCCCGGTCAGGCGGCCGGGTTCTGGTATTGGTGCGACGCCTACCAGCAGTATTACCCCTATGTCGGCGCGTGCCCCTCGGGATGGCGAGCCGTAACGCCGCAATAGCCCTCTCGCCGACAGGGCCGGCTGTGCAGGAGCGCTGGTGTCGCCCCGCTTGACCGGCGGGGCGGCGGTCGTCTTGCCGGAGTCCGCGATGCGCGACATCCTCGAGGTCATTCGTTCAAGGCATTCCTCGCGCGTGCCTTTCGACGCGAAGCGCCGCATCTTGGACCAGGACCTGCAATTGATTCTGGAGGCGGCGCGTTGGGCGCCCACCGCCCACAACATGCAGAATTTCGAAATCCTCGTGGTGGACGACGAAGCGATCCTGGCGGCGATCGGTGCCATCCAAGCGCCGCCGTCGCAAACCTTCCTGCGGGAGAACTACGACCAGCTGTCGTTTTCGGAAGACGAGCTTCGGCAGCGAAAGACCGGCCTGCTGGCGAGCATGTTTCCGGCGCCCTGGCGAGTTCCGAAGGCGAGGCCGGAAGACGTTCTCGATGCTGAGCGTTCCCCTGGCGGCTCGATGCAGACCTGCCCGATGCTGCTGATCGTCCTCTATGACGCGCGCCGGCGCGCCCCTGCTTCCGAAGGGGACGTGCTCGGCATGATAAGCCTTGGCTGCGTGATGCAGAACCTCTGGCTTATGGCCGAGGCGCTTGGCGTCAGCGTGCAAATCCTGAGCGCCTTGAGCGGAGCGCCGGCAGAAGACCATATCCGCCGCATTTTAGGCCTTCCCGCCCCGATGAAGATCGCTTTTGCCTGCCGCCTCGGCTACCCCACGGCCGCTCCCGGCAGCTATCTGCGCGTGCGGCGTGACATCGGGGACTTCGCGCACCACAACCGTTACGGAAGGCGCGCGTTTGGCTGACGCTCTGCGATCGGGTCCTCAGCCGCCTTCGTGTTGGCCGGCGCGACATTGATCAGGATCAAGGCGGCGGGGCGCCGCCCGTCTAGGCTTTCTGCCTCCGACTGAACGGGCAGCGGCGGCGATCTCCCTGCCCATCGGCGCTGTTATCGGCGAGAACGAGCATGCATGACTCATCGGCGGACGCGCGGCTGCGCAGCGACCTGTTCCAACCGCTGCGGCTTGGACCCTATCGGCTCGCGAACCGCATCGTCATGGCGCCGCTGACCCGCAGCCGCGCCGGGGCCGACGGCGTCCCGCGCCCGCTCATGGCCGAGTATTACGCGCAGCGCGCCTCGGCCGGTTTGATCATCGCCGAGGGGACCAACATCTCGCCGCAGGCGAGAGGCTACGCCTTCACCCCGGGCCTCTATACGGAGGCGCAGGTCGAGGCGTGGAAAGCGGTGACCGGAGCCATTCATGCCAAGGGCGGCCGGATCTTCGTTCAGCTCTGGCATGTCGGCCGGGTGTCTCACCCCTCGCTGCAACCTGGCGGCGCGCCGCCCGTGGCAGCGTCGGCGATCCGTCCGAAGACGACGTCCTTTACTCAGGACGGGTTCCAGCCCTGCCTCACGCCGCGCGCGCTCGAGACCGGGGAAATTCCGGGGATCGTCGAGCAGTACCGCCAAGCGGCGCAGAACGCCCTCGCGGCCGGCTTCGACGGCGTCGAAATTCACGCGGCGAACGGCTATCTCATCGAGCAGTTTCTCCGCGACAGCGCGAACAAACGGACCGACGCCTATGGCGGATCGCGCGAGAACCGGGCGCGCTTCCTGCTCGAAGCGACGCAGGCGGTCGTCGGCGCCTGCGGCAGCGAGCGCGTCGGCATTCGCCTGTCGCCGCTCAGTACGGTCAACGACAGCGGTCCGGACAGCGATCCCGAGCAGACCTACGCCCATGCGGTGGAGCGCTTGAACGAATTCGGTCTCGCTTATCTGCACGTCATCGAAGGGATGACGCAGGGGCCGCGCACGGTTCCAGGCGGCTTTGACCTTCAGATCCTGCGGCGGTCGTTCGAAGGCCGGTACATCGCGAATAACGGCTATGATCTGGCTCTCGCCTTGGAAGCGCGCCGGCGCGACCTCGCGGACCTGATCGCATTCGGCCGACTCTACATCGCCAATCCCGATCTCGTGGAGCGGCTGCGTCTCGGCGCGCGCTTGAACGTTCCCGATCGTGCCACTTTCTTCGGCGGCGGGGCGGCGGGATACACGGATTATCCGTTCTTGACGCCGGCGGAGCGCGGCGCCGCCGAGTGACGTTCGTCCAGCGCCGCGCGGCAAGCGAGGGGAGCCCGGTGGAAGCGACATGAGGATTCACGTCGAATGCTATGCAGGCTATCAGGGCGAGGAGACGCCGCGACGGCTGAGCTTCGACCACCGCGTGGTCGAGGTGATCGACGTCATTGATCGCTGGCTCGCGCCCGACCATCGCTACTTCAAAGTCAAGGCTGAAGATGGCGCGACCTATATCCTGCGCCATGATGTCGATTCGGGCGTGTGGCAGCTGGTGATGTTCGATGCCGGCCGGGCGCAAGCGGGGCTCCCGTGATCTCGTCGCGGCCCGTCCCATTGGGCGCCGAGCTCAGGCTGCCGCGCGGGCTGAACGGCGAGGTCGCCGCCCGTGAGCGCCGCGCGCCGTCTGCGTCGCCGCGGAAACGGCAAAGCGCGGGCCGGTCGAAGAGGAAGGACAGAGATCAGCATAGTGCCCACCAAATGCCAAGCAACCCCGGAGGCGAGCCAATGGCAGATCCGCACGATACGCTGGAGGCGGTCAGGAAGGCCTTTTACAGCGAACCACGCATCGACCTCGCGCATCACCCCATCCGTCTGGCGCTCTCCGAAGGCGATCTCGTCATCGAGGGCGAGGTCGCCGACATCGCCGCGAAGAAGCTGGCGCTCGAGCGCGCCGCCGCCGTCGCGCAGGTGCGCGGCATCGTCGACCGGCTCCGCGTCGCTCCGGCCGAGCGCATGGGGGACGGCGCCATCCGCGACCTTGTGCGCGACGCGCTCCTCGAGGAGCCGGCTCTCGCCGCTTGCTCCATCCGCGTCGGCGTCAAGAAGCAGTGGGAACCGGTCCGCGCCGTTGACGGCCCTGCCGGCGCCATCGACATCACGTTCGAGGACGGCGTGGTGACGCTCGACGGCGATGTTCCCGGGCTGGGACTGAAGCGGCTGGCCGGAATCCTCGCTTGGTGGGTCCCGGGAAGCCGTGACGTGATCAACGGCCTGAGCGTGACGCCGGCGGAAGACGACAATGACGGCGAGATCAGCGACGCCGTGCGCTTGGCGCTCGAGAAAGATCCGATGGTCGACCCCGCTCAGATCCGCGTCTTGACGCGCAATGCCGTCGTGACCCTGCAAGGGCAGGTGGTGAGCGAGTCCGAACGCGAGGCGGCCGAATTCGATGCCTGGTACGTTTTCGGCGTCGACAAGGTTGTCAACCAGATCCGGGTTCGCGCCTAAGCCTCCCTCGCGGGTTCGCTGGCGCCTTCCCGACACCTGGCGTGTCGCTCGCGCGCAAAGCCGGCGGGCTGCGCAGGTCAATCCGTGCCCAGAAACGGGTACCGGCGAACCTCATCCCGCGTCCAGAACGACATGCCCGCCCGCGCGTCGATCGTCTCGATCTGGATGACCGCATCCGGATCCGTAAAGCTGATCCGGCCGGTGTCTCCGAGAGCCGCCAACAGTGCTTCGTCGAGAAACCGCTCTTCCCGCGGCGTCGACAGCACGCCTTTGAAGCCGCGTCGATGCAGCCGCACGTGAAAGCTCTTGCCGCCGAGCTTCGGCGCCCAGGCAAGCGCCACGGCGCGGGCCTTTGCCTCGAAGTCCTCGGCCGCGCTGAAGTCGAAGGTCTGCTGCGCCGGCACCACATGCGAGACGAAATTGAGGATGCCGGGACTGTCGGCAACAGCGGCGGCGAAATCGGCGAGGAAAGCGTCGGGATTCCCGACCTTCATGCCGAGCACGTTGTAATAGCCGGTGCGCTTCACTGTCCCCCATTTGCGCAGCAGCCTCACTGCGTCGCGAAAGCTCTGCTCGGCCAGCGTGACCACGACGTTCCAATCGGCAGTGCGTTGAGCGGTCGACGAGTCCATCGGCGCTCGCCTCAGAATGGCGGATCCAAGACGGCGGCCGGGCCTTCCGCTTCATAGCGCGTGTCGTCGACGCGCTCGGCCTTCACCAGCGCGGCACGCTTCCAGGGCGGGAGCTTCTGGCCCTTTCGCGGGCCGAACCGCGTCTTGACGTCGAACGCCTTGGCGGCCGTGCTGCGCGCATCGGCCTCGTCGCGCGCCCGCACGATGGCGATGCCTTGATGAGAGCTTGCCTCCCAATTGGGATCGAGCAGGTCGAGCGGCGTCAACTTCCAGATCGGCATGGCTTCCTCCAACCACGTTGGCGCGAGGACCGGCGGACGGTGCAGCGGGGACGGAAGCAATCCTTGCCGCGACCCCGACGACTGTCCTTGATCCAGGTCAAGGTCGGGTGCGGTCGGATTTGCAATGGTTCTTCAGAATTGCCAACCACAGCGAGGCACCATGGCACAGCGCAATACGCCTCGGCCCGTAGCGCGGAGCGGTCGGCGTCGCGCGGGTCGCGCTCAATTGGACCAGCGTCAGGATCCTTACAAGGCGACCGGCAAGCCGCACGAGCCTTCGGTGTGCCCGCAATGCGGCGCCGTTTACCACCAAGGGCGCTGGCACTGGTCGGCCCGTCCTGCCGATGCCCACGAGGCGCTGTGCCAAGCCTGTCATCGCATCAATGATCGCTTCCCGGCCGGCATCCTCACGCTGAGCGGCCCGCTCGTGGCGCAGCACAAGGCCGAGATGATCCGACTTGCCCATCGTCAGGAGGCAGTCGAAAAGAAGGAGCATCCCCTCAACCGGATCATCGATATCGAGGAGGAACCGGAGCGGATCGTCATCAACACCACCGACATCCACTTGCCGCGGCGTATCGTCGAGGCGCTGAGGCGCGCCTGGCACGGCAAGACCGACTTCCATTACGAGGAGGACGGATACTTCTTGCGCGTCAATTGGCACGGCGAGGCCTGAACCGACGGAACGGGAGCACCCCATGGACCTCATGGACGCCGTCTATCACCGGCGCGCCGTGCGCGCGTTCAAGAGCGAAGCGGTGGATCGGGAAACGATCCGCTTCGTCATCGCCGCCGCCGTTCAGGCGCCGAGCGCCATGAACCGGCAGCCTTGGTCGTTCGTGGTGGTCGAGGATCAGCCGGCGCTCGAGCGCTACTCGCGAGAGGCGAAGGCACATTTGCTCAAAACGATGCCGGAGGGCGGGCCGCTCGGCGAATATCGCGCGCTGTTGGCCGACCCGAGCTTCCACCTCTTCTACCACGCGCCGGCGCTCATCGTGATCTGCGCCACCTCGGCCGAGGAAGGCGCGGCCGAGGATTGCTGCCTTGCCGCAGAGAATCTGATGCTTGCCGCGCATGGTGCCGGCCTCGGCACCTGCTGGATCGGCTTCGCGCAGCCCTGGCTCGACCTTCCCGAAGGCAGGAAGGAGCTGGGCATCCCTGCGCATTACGTGCCGGTGGCGCCGATCGCCATCGGCCACCCCAAGGCGCCGGCGCCGCCGGTGCCGCGCAGGCATGCCGATATTCTCTGGATCGGTTCATAAGCCCGGCGGTGCAACTTGGCGGTTGCCACGGGGCGTTGATGTATGTCATGGCCCGGGACATCGACGGTCGTCAGCATCAGGGCTCTCGCCTGCTTGCGATGGAGGTGACCCGTGCAGACATTCATCATGCTCACGCGCCTGGCTCCCGGAGCCATTCAATCGCCACGCGCCCTCGAGGAGCTTGAGGGCAGGGTCATGAAGCACATTCGCGACACCTGCAAAGGAGTCGAATGGCTCGGCAGCTATGCCGTGCTGGGGCCTTGCGATTACCTCGACATCTTCAAGGCACCCGACCTGGATACGGCGAGCAAGGTCTCGACGCTGGTGCGCACCTATGGTCACGCCCAGACCGAGATCTGGGCGGCTACCGAATGGGCGCATTTCAAGGAGGTCGTCCGCTCGATCGTCGGCCCCATGACGGTGTCGCAGCTCCCCTGACCGCCCGCTTGACTGTCCGGCCTAGCCCGACGGCGGCAGCGCCGTTCCCGCTCGCGGGTCGAAAACGACCTGCCGGGCGGTCTTGTCCTCGCGCAGGCCCAGGAAGGAGGGCTGGCGCAGGCGGCGATCCCGCGTCCATTCGGCAAAACGGATCTCCGCGACGACCTTGGGCTCGACCCAGTGCGATCGGCGCGGAATTCCTGCCGGCGCCTCCGTCAACGGCGATGCCCGGCGCTCCAGCGGCGCAAGGCGTTCGCGGAGCTCCCGAAGCGTCCGCTCGTTAAAGCCGGTGCCGACGCGGCCGGCGTAGTGCAGCCGCGCATCGGCGTCGTAATAGCCGAGCAGCAGGGAGCCCACATAACGCCGGGACCCGCCCGGCTCGGTCCAGCCGAGGATGACGAACTCTTCGCGGCCGCTGCATTTGCACTTAAGCCAATCCCCGCTCCGCCCTGGGAAATAGGCCTCGTCCTGGCGCTTCGACACGATGCCCTCGAGCGCCGCGCCGCACGCTTTGGCAAAGAAGGCCGGCCCGTTTCCCGCGATGTGCTCGCTGTAGCGGATCGCTCCCTGCGGCGCTTCGGAAATGACCGCCTGCAGCAGTCGTTTTCGGTCGTCGAGCCGACACCCGGTGAGGATGTATCCGTCAAGCGCAAGCAGGTCGAAGACGAAATAGGTCAAACAATCCGATCGGTTTTCGGACAAATCCGCCTGCAGCGCGGAGAAAGAGCTGGCCCCGTTCTCCCCGAGATGGACGATCTCGCCATCGAAGAATGCCGATCGCAGCTCCATTCGCGAGAGAGCCGCGACGATCGCCGGGAACTTATCGGTCCAATCATTGCCGTTGCGCGTGATCAATTGGACGCGGCCCTCCGCGATCCGCGCCAGCATTCGATATCCGTCGAACTTGATCTCGTGCAGCCAGTCGTTTCCTTGCGGCGGAGAGGCGGCAAGGGTTGCGAGCTGCGGCGTGATAAAGTCGGGGACCGCGCCCCTGCGCGCTCCCGGGATCGACGACAACCCGATCGCCCTAACAGCAGTCGCGGCCGGCCGGCCGCGCG
>JASHRZ010000173.1 GCA_030037055.1 Alphaproteobacteria bacterium | reverse complement strand
GCATGACGCATGCCTATGCCTCCTGGCTCATCCGCGAGGGCATTACCGCCAACGTCATCGCGCCGGCGCTGATCGAGACCGATATGATCCGCGGCCATGCGCAGGCCAAGCCCGAACGCATTCCGCTCGGCCGATTCGGCCGTGCCGAGGAGGTGGCGGAGGTCGCGGTGATGCTGGCGCGCAATGGCTACATCACGGGCCAAACGATCAACGTCAACGGCGGCGCCTATATGAGCTAGATCCGGAGAGGGGCGAATGGGCGTGATCTATGTGGCGCGCAGCGCCAAATTCGGCAAATGGGCGAGCGACGTCGGGCTGAGCAAGCACGTCTACAAAGTCGGTTACGTCGATGCGGATCCGAAGCCGATCGTCGCACAGGGCTGGGGCGGCGAGACCGACTGGGTCATCGTGAAGAAGCGCGAGATCGAGGGGCTGAGCGAGGAAGAGGTGATCCAGCGCCTCGCGCGCAAGGAGAAGATGGTCGATCCCGCCTATTATCCACGCCTGCGCGGCGCCACCGGCGTGTTCAAGGTGCTGCCCGAGCATGTCGAGAACCACATCATCGTCGCCCGCAGCATGGCGGGCGAGCTGCAGCGTGCCGAGATCAAGCTCAAGCCCGCCGACTTCGCTGATTACCTCATCCACAACGCGCTCCGTTAGGCGCCGCGCCGCCATCGGCGCTCAGAAATTCGCCCAGCTAGGCTTGTGGGGGACGAGCCGCGCCGTCCCGGCGGTGAGCGGCTTGCCGGCCGATGCCTCCTCCAAGGCTTCGAGCCGGAGCAGGGCGAGGCCCAACCCGTCGCGGCCGGAGCGCATCTCGCCGGCCTCCTGATCACCGAGCATTACCGGCGTGCCGGGCGGGGGCAGCGGCCCCTCCACGGCGACGGGCAGCAGCCGTTTCTTGATGAGCGCGCGGTACTTGGTGCGCGCGGTCAGCTCTTGGCCGATATAGCAGCCTTTCTGCCAATCGACACCGTTCAATTCCTCGAAACCTGATTCGAGCAGGATCGCCCTTTCCACGGCGAGATCGCGGCTGCCGTCGGGAACGCCAAGCGACAGGCGCAGCCGGTCGTATCCCGTGCCGTCGTCGATTCGGAAGCCCGCGCTCTCGAGCGGCGTGAGGCCGACGCCGCGGCGCAGCAGCAGCCGGGCGCCGAGCTCCGGCAGTCGCGGGTCGACATAAGCGATGCCGCCGGCAAACGGCACGGCGGCGCCGGGCTCCGCCGGCAGGTCGAGCAGGTTCAGCGCATCGGGGCCGAAGGCCACGGCGACGACATAGCGCTCACCGTTCTCGCCGAAGGTCACCTTGGCGCGCAGCCGATAGAGCCCGAGGCGCCGCTTCAGATCGGCGAGACGCGCGGCCTCGGCATCGAGGAGGAAGGCCTCGCCGATCTCGGCGATGAAGAAGTCGTGGAGATATTTCCCCTGCGCGGTCAGCAAGGCGGCATAGACCGCACGGTCCGCCGCTACCTTCTCGACGTCGTTGGAGACGAGGCCCTGCAGAAAGGCGCGACGGTCCCCGCCGCCGATCTCCAGCACCGCGCGATCGGCCAGCAATGCACAGGACCGCTCGACCATCCCCGGTGTTCTCCGCACAGACCCGTTGCGAGGGTAGAAGTAGGCAAGGGCGGCAACCTTGGCAAGCGCCGGGGACCGGCTTATAAGGCGCGCAGCGTATCGCGCCTGAGGCAAATTCCGCGGGCTCATGAGGATTCTCTTCGTCACCGGCACGCGAATCGGCGATGCCGTGCTGTCCACCGGGCTGCTCGGCCATCTCATCGAGCGCAGTCCCGGCGCCCGCCTTACCATCGCCGCCGGCCCTGCTGCGGCGCCGCTGTTCGCGGCGGTGCCGGGGCTCGAGCGCATCCTGACCGTTACCAAGCGGCGCTATGCGTTGCACTGGCTGCAGCTTTATCGCGAGGTGGCGCCCGTGCGCTGGGATCTTGTCGTCGATCTCCGCGGTTCCGCGCTCGCCTATCTCCTGGCCGCGCGGGAGCGGCGCGTCATGGGCAAGGGCGACGCCAGCATGCATCGGGTGCGGCAGCTGGCGCGCCTCTTCGCGCTCGATCCGGCTCCGGCGCCTTTGCTGTGGCTGGCGCCCGAACACGAGCGGCAGGCTTCCCTGCTGGTGCCGCCGGGAACGCCGGTGCTGGCGATAGGGCCGACTGCAAATTGGCGCGGCAAGCAATGGCATGCCGAGCGCTTTGCCGAGTTGGCCGCGCGGCTCACCGCCGCGTCCGGGCCGCTGCCGGGTGCCCGGATTGCCGTGCTTGCAGCGGCCCATGAGCGTGCGCAGGCGGCGCCGTTGCTGGCGGCGTTGCCGCCCGATCGGTGCCTCGATCTCACCGGCCGCACCGATCTGCTGACGGCAGCAGCGGCGCTCAGGCGCTGCGCCCTTTTCATCGGCAACGACACCGGCATCATGCATATCGCCGCCGCAATGGGGACGCCGACATTGGGCTTGTTCGGGCCGAGCCTGCCGGCGCAATACGCCCCGTGGGGACAGCGCACCGCGGTGGTGCGCACGACCAAATCCTATGCCGAGATCGTCGGCGCACCCGATTACGATTACCGCACGACCAAAACGCAAATGGATTCGCTAAGCGTCGATGCCGCGGAGGCAGCCGCGCGCCAGCTCTGGGCGAGCGTCCAAGGCAAGGCAGCCTGATGCGGCTACTTCAGGCGATGGCTGGTGCCCGACATGGAGGCGCCGAAGCCTTTTTCGTGCGGCTCGTTCTTGCGCTGCACCGCGCCGGACAGGAGCAATGCGTCCTGATCCGCGCCGATGCCGCGCGAGCAGCGGCGCTTCGGCGCGGCGGCATCGAGCCGCTGCAACTTCCCTTCGGCGGCTGGCTCGACATCGCCACCAGGCTGGGCTTTCGCCGCGCCGTCGCGCATTACCGGCCCCAGGTCGTGCTCACCTGGATGAACCGCGCCACGAGGCTTTGCCCGCGCGGCGATTTCGTGCGTGTCGGGCGGCTTGGGGGCTATTACGATTTGAAATACTACCGGGGCTGCGACTACCTGATCGCCAATACACGCGATATCGCCGCTTATCTCGTCGCGCAAGGATGGCCGCGGGACCGCGTCCGCTACCTGCCGAACTTTGTCGCTGCGGCGCCGGCAGCGCCGGTGGCGCGTGCAAGCCTCGCGACACCTGAGGAGGCGCCGCTTGCGCTGGCGCTTGGCCGGCTTCACGCCAACAAGGGCTTCGACACGCTGCTGGCCGCCTTGCCGCAGCTGCCCGAGCTCTATCTCTGGCTCGCGGGCGAAGGCGACCAGCGCGACGCGCTGGAGCGGCACGCGGCGGCGCTCGGCGTCGCGGCGCGCGTCCGCTTTCTCGGCTGGCGCGAGGACACGGCGGCGCTCCTGGCGGCGGCGGATTTCCTGGTCTGCCCGTCGCGTCACGAGCCGCTCGGCAATGTTGTCATTGAGGCCTGGGCTGCCGGCCGGCCAGTAGCGGCGACGGCGAGCGAGGGACCGCGCGCGCTCATCCGGGATAACGAGACGGGTCTCCTCGTACCCGTCGACGATGCCGGCGCGCTGGCCGCGGCGCTGGGGCGACTCGTCGGCCATCCCGCCCTCCGGGCGCGCCTCGCCGAGGCCGGCCGCGCCGCCTATGAGGCGGAATATTCGGAGGCGCGGGTGGTGAGGCTTTACCGCGATTTTCTCGCTGAGGTCGCGCGCTGATGTGCGGCATCGCCGGCGTCATGACGGTCGATGGCGGCCCGCCATCGGCCGCGGTGCTACAGGCCATGTCGGCTGCGCTCGCCCATCGCGGCCCCGACGGAATCGGTCACTACCGCAGCGGCAATGTCAGTATGGTGCAAACGCGACTTGCGATCATCGATCTCGTCACTGGCGACCAGCCGCTCTACGAGCCCGGCGGCGCCGCGTTGATGGCCAACGCCGAGATCTACAACTACATCGAGCTGCGGGCGGAGCTTGCCGGCGTCGCCTTCTCCACCGGCTCCGACTGCGAGCTGCCGCTCCATCTCTATCGCCGCTACGGGCTCGATTTCACGGAGCGGCTGCGCGGCATGTACGCGATCGCGCTGCACGATCCCGTCGCCGGACGCCTCGTCCTGGCGCGCGATCCCTTCGGCATCAAGCCGCTCTATTACGCCGAGACGGCAGCCGGCTTCACCTTTGCCTCCGAACCGCAGGCGCTGATCGCCAGCGGCCTGGTGCCGGCGCAGCTGGTGCGCCAGGTGCGCAACGAGCTGCTGCAACTCCAGTTCACCACCGGCCGCGCGACGATCTTCGCCGGCATTGAGCGGGTGCTCCCGGGCGAGACGGTGGTGGTAATGCGTGGCCGTGTGGTCGAGCGGCGGCGCCGCGAGGCGTTGACCGGCGCGGCGCCGCGGCCGCGCGAGGAGGCCCAGGCGCTGCGGGATTTCGACCGCGTCTTCGCCGATTCCGTGCTGCTGCACCAGCGCTCGGACGTCCCCTATGGGATGTTTCTCTCCGGCGGCATCGACTCCTCGGCCGTCCTGGCGATGATGGCGCGGCTCAACGAGCGGCCGGTCAAAGCCTTCACTGTGGGCTTCACCACCGGTCAGGTCGCCGATGAGCGCGGACAGGCACGCGCCGTCGCTCAATCCCTCGGCGCCGAGCACATCGAAGTCGAGTTCCGCGAGGCGGATTTCTGGCGACTGCTGCCGGAGATCGCCCACGCCATGGACGATCCGGCGGCGGATTACGCGGTACTGCCGACCTATAAGCTTGCCGCCGCGGCGCATGCCGCCGGACTGAAGGTGATCCTGTCGGGCGATGGCGGCGACGAGCTCTTCGCCGGCTACGGCCGCTACCGCAGCATCATGCGACCGTGGTGGATCGGCGGCAAACTGCTGCGCGGGCGCGGCAATTTCGACAAGCTCGGCATTCTGCGCGGCGACCTCGCAGGTTGGCGCGACGGAATAGCCGCGGCTGAGCAGCGCGGCGTGGTCAGCGGGCGCACGCGCCTGCAAATCGCTCAGGCGACGGATTGCGCTGACTGGCTGCCGAACGATCTCCTGGGCAAGCTCGATCGCTGCCTGATGGCGCACGGCATCGAAGGGCGTACGCCCTTCCTCGATCCGCTCGTCGCCGGCTTCGCATTTTGCCTGCCCGACGACCTCAAGATTCGGCACGGCTTGGGGAAGTGGTTGCTGCGGCGCTGGCTCGCCGAGCAGGCGCCGGCCGCCGAGCCGCTGGCCAAGAAGCGCGGCTTCACCGTCCCGGTCGGCGATTGGATCGCGCGGCGCGGCGTGCAGCTCGGACCGCTGGTGGCGCGGCAGGCCGGGGTGCGCGAAATCTGCCTGCCGCACGCGGTGGAAACACTGTTCCGCGAGGCCGCCGGACGGCGCACCGGCTTTGCCGCTTGGACGCTGTTGTTCTACGCACTCTGGCACCGCCAGCATATCGAGCGCCTGCCGCCGGGACCGGACGTGTTCACGACCCTCGCCGCCGCTCGCTGAGGCTTCTTCAGCCGCAGCGGTCCTTCAGCCCTCAATCCGCCAGCCGATCTCCTCGCCGGCCAGGAAGGGCCGAAGTGGCCCCGCTTCGGTCGGTATCTCGTCCGGCACGCGCCAAGGGCGATGCGCGAGCGTTATCCGCTGCTCGTTCACGGGAAGGCCGTAAAAGCGCGGGCCGTTGAGCGAGGCGAAGGCCTCGAGGCGGTCGAGCGCCCCCTCCTCGGCGAACACCTGCGCATAGATCTCGAGCGCCGCGGGCGCGGTGAAAATGCCGGCGCAGCCGAAATCGCGCTCCTTGTCGGGGATCGGATGCGGCGCCGTGTCGGTGCCGAGAAAGAATTTCGCATTGCCCGAGGTGGCGGCGCGGCGCAGCGCCAATCGATGCTTTTCGCGTTTGGCGACGGGCAGGCAATACATGTGCGGCCGCAATCCGCCGGCGAAGAGCGCATTGCGGTTGATCAGTAGGTGATGCGCGGTGATGGTGGCGGCGAGGCCGGGGCCGGCGCCGCCGACGAAATCGACCGCCTCCTTCGTCGTAATGTGCTCGAGCACAAGCCTGAGCTGCGGCAGGCGTCGCATCAGCGGCGCCAGGACGCGCTCGATGAACACCGCCTCGCGATCGAAGATGTCGACCTCAGAATCAATGACTTCACCATGGACGAGCAGCGGGATACCGAGCGCCTGAAGGCGCTCGAGCGCGGGGTAGGTCTTGGCGATGTCGGTGACACCGAGAGCCGAATTGGTCGTGGCGCCGGCCGGATAGAGCTTCACGGCAGTGAAGACGCCGGCGCGATGTCCTTGCTCGATCTCGTTGGCATCGCTGTCATCGGTGAGGTAGGCGGTCATCAGCGGGGTGAAGCCCAGCCCTGCCGGCAGCGCGGCAAGGATGCGGTCCCGATAGGCCGCCGCGGCGGCCGCCGTCGTCACCGGCGGCACTAGGTTAGGCATGATGATAGCGCGAGCGAAGACACGGGCGGTGAAGGGCAGCACCGCCTGCAGCATGGCGCCGTCGCGCAGATGCACGTGCCAGTCGTCCGGGCGGCGGAAGGTGATCGTGCTCACGACCGGAATGCGTCTTGGTTCCGCCGCGCGCGAGACCCGTTCACTCGTAATACTCCGGAGCACGACGCTGCTGATCGCTTTGCTCCTTGTCGTGGTTGATCCAGAGCTGAGCGTGGCGCTCGGCCAAGATGTCGGCGACGCGCTGCATCGAGTCCAGCGACTTCTGCTTATTGGCGTTGAAGCCGGGGACGCGCCGGTTGTCCCAATTGTCCTTGAAATGCACGAGGTCGCCGCTCAGCACGATCCACCCGGTCTTGGGTAGATGGAGCAGCAGCGATTCGTGCCCCGGTGTATGTCCCGGCGTCGACAGAATGACGGCGCTGCCGTCGCCGAACACATCCTTGTCTCCCTCGAGCTTCATCGCCGGGTGTCCGGCCGAGAAAGGCGGCGTCGGCTGGGCGAAGGCCCAGTCGTATTCCGCCTTCTGGATCAGCACGATCGCCTTCGGAAAGAGATCGACATTGCCGACGTGATCGGGATGGGTATGGGAGACGCCGACATAGCGGATCTCGTCGGGCTCGACGCCGATGATGGCAAGCTGCTCCGCAAGGGTCTTGGGCCGGTGCCACACCATGGCGCCGTTCAGCACCGATACGCCGTCTGGCTTCGCGGCGACCGCGTCGGCGATGCCAGTGTCCCAAAGGAGATACCCGGCCTGCACATGATGGACGAGATAGCAATTGTCAGAGAGGTCGATCGGTTGTCCGACATTGACGCCGGGCGACCAGCGCGACTGATCGGCGGCATGTGCCCAGCCGCAGTCCAGCACGTAGAGCCGATCGATCGCCGATGTGGATTGGGCCGCGTAGGCTGTGGCGCAGAGCAAGAATCCGGCGGCAACGACAGGGATTAGGCGAGCGAGCGTCATATGGCCCCTTCCTTTGACGATGGCGCACAGAGTAGGCCGAACCTGCCGAGGGCGCCATCGGCCGCGGATCTCGCCGCTACGGGCGGCGTGCGCCCAGCATCGTGACGATCGGCCGGACGATTGCTATATTTAGCCCGCCACGGGGATCGAAATCGGAGGTTTACATGACCGCTTGCATCGTCGGTTGGGCCCACTCGCGTTTCGGCAAGCTCGAGGATGACCTTGAGGCGCTGATCGTCAAGGTGGCCGTGGAGGCGGTCCGCGATGCCGGGATGGAGCCGAAGGACATCGACGAGATCTTCATCGGCACGATGAATGCCGGCTTCCAGCGGCAGGAATTCCCCTCCTCGCTGGTGCTACAGGCGGATCCTTCCTTCCGCTTCAAGCCTGCCACTCATGTCGAGAATGCCTGCGCCACCGGCTCCGCCGCGATCCATCAAGGCCTCAACGCGATCTTCGGGCGGCGCGCGCGCAATGTGCTGATCGTCGGCGTCGAGAAGATGACCGAGGTCACGGGACCCCAGATCGGCGAGATCCTGATCAAGGCGTCTTACATCAAGGAGGAGGGCGGCATCGAGGGCGGCTTTGCCGGCGTTTTTGGCCGCATCGCCCAGATGTATTTCCAGCGCTACGGCGACAAGTCCGACGCGCTCGCCCGCATCGCCGCGAAGAACCACAAGAACGGCGCGTCCAACCCGTTGGCGCAGGTGCAGAAGGATCTCGGTTACGAATTCTGTCGCACGGTATCGGACAAGAACCCGCTCGTCGCCGGCCCGTTGCGCCGCACCGATTGCTCGCTCGTCTCCGACGGGGCGGCGGCGCTGGTGCTCACCGATGTCGATACCGCGCTTGCTTGCGACAAGGCCGTCGTGTTTCGCGCCGCCGAGCAGGTGAACGACTTCCTGCCGATGAGCCGGCGCGATGTGGTCGCCTTCGAGGGGCCTGAGCTCGTCATCAAGCGCGCGCTGGCCTCGGCCAAGGTCGGGCTCGACGATCTCGGCTTTGCCGAGGTGCATGACTGCTTCACCATCGCGGAGCTGCTGATCTACGAGGCGATGGGATTGACGCCGAAGGGCCAGGGCGAGCGCGCCATCAACGAGGGCTGGGTTGCCAAAGGCGGCAAGCTCCCGCTCAACCCGTCGGGCGGCCTCAAGGCCAAGGGGCATCCGGTCGGCGCTACCGGCGTCTCCATGCATGTCTTGGCCTCGATGCAGCTTACCGGCACCGCGGGCGGCATCCAGGTGAAGGAGCCGAGGCTTGGCGCCGTCTTCAACATGGGCGGCGCGGCCGTGGCGAACTACGCGAGCGTGCTCGAGCGGCTGCGCTGAGCGGAGCAGGGGGATGGGCGATCTAAAGGCGCTGATGCTGCATGAGGCAGAGGGGAAGGTTGAGCCGCGCATCGAGCGCATCGACGAGGCCGCCCTGCCTCCCGGGGAAGTCACGGTTGCGGTCGAGTACACCACCCTCAACTACAAGGATGGGCTGATCCTAAACGGTCTCGGCCGCCTAGTGCGCAGCTATCCCCATGTCCCCGGCATCGACCTCGCCGGCACGGTCGAGCGCTCGGATTCGCCGGAATATAAGCCTGGCGACAAAGTGCTCCTTACGGGCTGGCGGGTTGGCGAGCTCTATTGGGGTGGCTACGCCGAAAAGGCGCGGGTCAAGGCGGCGCATCTCATCAAGGTCCCGCAGGGGCTTACCACCCGGCGCGCCATGGCCATCGGCACCGCCGGTTTTACCGCGATGCTGGCGGTGATGGCGCTCGAGGAGCACGGGCTGTCTCCCGAGAAGGGCGAAGTACTGGTCACCGGCGCGGCGGGCGGGGTCGGCAGCATCGCCGTCTGCGTACTCGCCAAGCTCGGCTATCGGGTGGTTGCCTCGACCGGGCGGCGCGAGCAGCATGACTATCTCCGCGGCCTTGGCGCCAGCGATTTTCTCGATCGCGCGGAATTGGCGAAGCCGCCGACGCGGCCGCTCGATGCTGAGCGCTGGGCAGGCGCCATCGACGCGGTCGGGAGCAGCACGCTCGCGAGCCTGCTGACACAGCTCAAATACGGCGCCGCCGCCGCCGCCTGCGGCCTTGCCGGTGGCAGCGACTTGCCGACGACGGTCATTCCTTTCCTGCTGCGCGGGATCAGCCTGCTCGGCATCGACAGTGTCATGTGTCCGGTCGTGCGCCGCCACGCGGCGTGGTCGCGGCTCAGCCGCGATCTCCCGGTGGCCAAGCTCGACGCCCTCACCGAGACGGTGCCGCTCGAAGCGCTCCCGGCGCTTGGGCAGAAGATCCTCAAGGGGGGCGTCCGCGGCCGCATCGTCGTCGATCCGCGCGCGTCCTGAGCACAGGCTGACACGGAATTTTAGCGAAATCAGCGCTGAAATTGGGGTGGTTTAAGGGAGCCTTATCAGTTCAGGGCTTACGATCATGCATGAACAACTTATGCGGGTCGGACCGCGGATGACAACCATTCCCTCTCCTTCCGCCGCGATCCTGGTGGTCGATGACGACGAGGTGATGCGAGACCTGCTGCGGCGGGTGCTCGAGCGTTCCGGCTACGAGGTCGTGACCGCAACCGATGGCCGCGATGGTGTCGAGCGCCTCCGCGGCCGCGCCGTGGACGTGACCATTACCGATATGGTGATGCCGGTCATGGACGGCATTGAGCTTATCCAGACGCTTGTCGCAGAACAGCCGAGCATCCGGATCATCGCAGTATCCGGCGTCGATGATTGGGACAACTACCTCAAGACGGCGCGTTCCCTCGGCGCCAAGGCGGTACTGCGCAAGCCTGTCGGCAGTGCGGAGCTCGTGAGCACGGTCAAGCGCGTGCTAATGGGCGAATGCTGACCCCCGGGGAGGGCCTCATGCTGGAAGGCGGTTACCTCCGCCAGACGGCCGGCCGGCTGCGCAACCGCGCCCAGTCAGCCACGCCGGGCGTGCTGCGCGACCAGCTTCTTGCCCTCGCCGAATATTATGATGACATGGCGGCCGACGTCGAGCCGCCGGTGCTGCCAGCCCCGGCTGCCGCCGCGGCGGCCTGCTGAGCCGGCTCCCCGCGCTCCAAGGCCGGCGCTCCTCGGCGTCTTGCAGCCCTCGGCGTTGTCGCAAAATTAACCATCCCATGAGAGCGTTATCTGGTCTCATTGGGCAGTCGATTTCTTTTCCATAATTTTATCCTGAAAATGCAAATAGATATGGCTATAACCTCAACTAACGCCTATAATGCCTTCGGTAAGCGTTCGACCTCCTTGCGAGGGGCAAGCGGCGTGGGCGCAGATGACCAGGGGTAGTGAAAGCATCGGTCGGCGGGCCTTGCTGCGCCTTTTGGCTGGGACGGCTCTTGGGGCCGGGGGATTGAGCGCAGTTTCGCCAGCATTTGCCGAAGCGCTGACGGCGCGGGCACTGCACAAGCCTCACCTCGTCGTACTTGACCCCGGCCACGGCGGGCTTGATCCCGGCGCCATCGGCTATAGCGGCGTCTATGAGAAGGATATCGCGCTCGCCACGGCGCGCGAGGTGGCGCGCCAGCTCGAGGCGAGCAAGCGCTATCGCGTCGAGATGACGCGTAGCGATGACGCGTTCGTGCCTTTGCAGGACCGCGTCGCATTTGCCCATGCCGCCGGCGGCGAGCTGTTCCTCTCGATCCACGCGGACGCTCTGCCCAATGCCGGGGTCCGTGGCGCGTCGGTCTTCACCCTGTCGGAAAAGGCGTCGGACCAGGAGGCTGCCGAACTCGCGGTTCGCGAGAACAAGGCGGACCTCATCGCCGGCATCGATTTGTCGCGTCACGAACCGGTGGTCAGCGAAATTCTTTTCGATCTCGCCCGGCGGCAGACCAACAACCTGTCGATCCGTCTTGCCCGAGATCTCGTGTCCGAGCTGGGCCGCGAGGTGCGGCTCCTCAACAACAGCCACCGCTCGGCCGGGTTCGCTGTTCTCAAGGCTCCCGACATTCCCTCGGCGCTGGTCGAACTCGGCTGCCTCTCGAACAGGGACGAGGATGCGCTCCTCCAGCAGCCCGCCTACCAGCGGAAGCTCGCAACCGGGTTGGTGCGCTCGGTCAACGATTATTTCGATTTCGTAGCAAAGGCTTAGACTGCACGAGGACGGCTGCAGGCGTCGCAGTCTGGCGTACGCGTCGACGACCGGAGCCAGCTCGCGAGGATCTTATCGCTGAGGCGGCGTCCGGAGGGGGCATGATCCCACTAAGCCTATCAGCGAGCGGTCTAAGGGGCGGTTAAATCCCCGCCGAAAAGAAATACGGCCTCTAGCCGAAAAAAAATTTGCCGTTAACCATTTATTGATAATCACGGCATTATCCTCGGGCTGCGGTTCGACGTCGGATGTTCCGGCTCGTGCCGCAAGTCCTTCGGGCTTTTCCTCCCTGAACTTGGGCCGCACTTCGGTGCGGCCCATTTTCTATGGGCGCCGGCCGCGTGGCCGCGCCGTGGGTCATCGGTTTCGTGCTAAACTGCATGCCACTGCGTTACGCGGGCGGGAGGGACGGTCCATGCGCAAACTCGGCATCTGCCTTTTCGCCATGGCGCTCGGCGCCTGCAGCTTCGTCACCATCGCCGACCGCTACGGCAACGAATACGGCGACTGGTACAATCCCGGCGCCAATTTCACTTGGCAGCTCGGGGTTTGCGACCGACAGATGGACGCGCAGAACGTACCGCCGATGAGCCGGAAGGCGGCGATGCGCTGCTGCATGCGCGACCACGGGGTGCCCGTGGATGACGCCCAGGGATGCAGCGCCTAGTGCTCAGACAGCGAGCGTCGCCGATCGCGAATGGTGCTGCCGCACAGGATTGAACTGTGGACCTCTCCCTTACCAAGGGAGTGCTCTACCACTGAGCTACGGCAGCAAGCCCTGAGACTTCAATGCTTTTTTCTACAATCGCCGCCAAATTTCCATCTGTCTGTGAGGATTTTTGTGAGGAGTCAGTCGCGTGACGGTATACAGACGTGAGGGGTCTCCCAATTGGTTGATCGAATTTCAGTACCTTGGTCAGCATGTACGCCGCTCTTCCGGCACTTCATCGAAAGCAGAGGCGAAGGCGCTCGAACGCAAGTGGCGGCAGGAGATATACGATCGGGTGAAGCTTGGCAAGGCGCCAACGATCACTCTCGGGGAGGCGGCGGCGAGATACTACGAGACGGCTTTGAAGCCTGGAGGCAAGCCAGCAACCCTGGCGCGCGACCTCGGGTACCTCAAAAGGATCAAGGATGCCTTCGGCGCCGATCGTCGGCTCAGCGATATCCCCCAAGCCGAAGTCGCAAAATGGCGCGACGAGCTCGTGACCAAACGCGGCCTCGCGCCATCCTCGGCGAATCGGATGTACACCGTGTTGCGGGCTATCGTGAACAAGGCTCGTGAGGAATGGCAGGTCGACGCCCCGAGTTGGACGCTTCGACAACTTGGGACTGACAATACGCGGGTTCGCTATCTGAGCGACGCCGAAGAGAGAAAGCTGCTGCTGGCGCCGCCGCCGCATGCCCGCGACTTCATCACCATTGCCATGGACAGCGGTGGCCGCAAAGGCGAGCTGTCCGCTCTCACTTGGGATAAGATCGAATGGACCGGGGAGCGGGCGATCTTGCTGTTCTCGGCCGGCGATACCAAGAGCGGGAAAGCCCGGCGCGTCCCTCTCACCAGGCGGTCGACTGATATTTTGAGACGGCTCCGCCGGGATCGCCCCGACGCCGAACGGGTGTTTCTCTATGAGCGCGCAGGCAGAACCAGAGATCTCGGCAACGTCCGTAAGCCATTTGAGACCGCATGCAGATGGGCAGGGATCGCGGACTTCCATATTCACGACTGTCGGCACCACTTTGCGTCTCGCCTTGCTCAGCGCGGCGCTACGCTGCAGGAAATCAAGGAACTGCTGGGGCATGCTTCAATCGAGATGACCTTGCGTTATGCCCACCTATGCCGGTCCAACCTTGACCGAGCGATCGCGCTGCTCGACTAATTCGGCCTTCTTCCGACGCCACCAGGTCTCGAAATCGAAAGCGGTTCCGGTCGGCGGCGCGATCGTTGATTTTCGGCGTGACCGGACGACGCCCACCGGCATGGCGGTCGGCGCCTGTTTACCTTGAATGAATTGGTCCAGGTCGGCCTTAAGAAACAGCGGATGTCGATCGATGACAATCCGCGGCAATCATAGACGGTCGAACCCTTTGGGGCTCCGGCGAAGATACTCGGCGGCTTCTCGTCGAGTGAGTAGCGCCTTTCCCTCGATCATGCGTGCAACGTGTCGACTCGCATGCCCTATTGCGAAACCGAGCCTCGTCCCGCTCCGAGGGCCGCGACAGGGAGAGAACATCTTCGATGAGGCTACGACCGCTCGAGATCCGACGGCTCACCTGCTCGACGAACGCCTTGAAGCGCTCCTGAGCCATCGCCCGGCCCGCACGATCGGACTCCGGCAAGGGGGCGGTGAAGAGAAATTGGAAGCGGGCGAGTAGAGCCACGGTCTCTGCGAGGATCTGATGATTACGCTCGATGCGGGCGAGTTGATGCGATTGCTTGTCCAGGCGCGTCTTGAAGCGTTCGTCGAGCTCGCTGGCGGCGCGGCGATCGATATACGCCTTGAGCGCATCGGTCATGATCGCGGTCTTCGGCGATCCTGGCTTCGCTGCCATGGTTGCCAGCCGTTCCGAGAGATCTTCATCGAGATAGAACTCATGCCACCGCTTCATCGTGTGCCCTCGAAATGAGCGGGGGCAGTTCCGCCGTCTCAGCTCTGGCTCGCAATGAAGCGCGGACGGCCTGCTCGACAAGGCGCACTGAGCGCAGGCGTGGACCCTGTGCGAGCGTTCTTCCCACGCCAAGCTTCGAAGAGGGGCGGCAAGCGAGCGCCAAGAGAGGCGAGATCCGTACGGCCGCTCGCGGACGATTGGCCAACGTCGCGATGGCAAATCCCGTGGCAAGCAATAGTCCGGCGATGATCGCCGTTGCGAACAAGGGTGGCCACTGGGCGAGAAGCAAGGCCGTGAGAGTCATCGTCGCCGGGATCCTGTGTTAGAGCCATGCGAATGATGCGCCCAAGGAGACGACGGAAGCCAGAAAGGAGCAATCGCCCTTATCTACGCTCTGCCACGCTTCCCCGCGCTCGTGGGCGGGACAAGCCTGCCCCCCGCTGACCGAGGCGGTCGGCGCCCTGCGTCGACCGTATGGCAAGCACCAGTCCGCTCGGGCATGCGGGTCAAGCGAAGCCGCGCGCAGCGCGGGCACGCGCCAGCGTCCGCCTTGAGGCGCATGCCCCGGACTATCTCCGGCGCTGGTTGGACCGGCGCCTCTGATCAGATGCTCGGCCCGCTCCGCTGACGGCCGAGTGTCCAGGAGATCGTATCGCCGTGGGGAATACCGGAGACCGCCTTGCCGAGGTTGCGCTCAAGTGCTGGCCGCCACGGCACCAGGTGAACTCGCGGCTCTTCTCGATGAGCGCGTAGGGCCCGCTCGCAAGGTCAAGCCGGCGTCGATAGATGCCCTCGATGCGCTCGCCGGAATATGGCTCGGCGTAGGGGAGACCAAGCTCAGCGGAGAGCTGCGCGCCAACTCGAGCGAGCTCTCGCCGGCGCAGCAGGGCCAGCAGGTTGCCACGATAGATGACGCGGTCCTCCTCCTCGCGGGCGAGCTCCTGCTCGATCAGGGCC
>JASHRZ010000172.1 GCA_030037055.1 Alphaproteobacteria bacterium | reverse complement strand
AGCGCGTCGAGCAGCGCCTGGGTTGGATGCTCGTGGCTGCCGTCGCCGGCATTGATGACGGCGCCGTCGACCTTCTCGGCCAAAAGCTGCACCGCGCCCGATTCGGGATGGCGCACCACCAGCACGTCGGGATGCATCGCGGTAAGCGTCATCGCCGTGTCGATCAGCGTCTCGCCCTTCTTAATCGAGCTCCACTGCACCGACATGTTGATGACGTCGCCGCCGAGCCGCTTGCCCGCGAGCTCGAAAGAGGTGCGGGTGCGCGTCGAGGTCTCGAAGAAGAGATTGATGATGGTGCGGCCGCGGAGCAGCGACTGCTTCTTGTCGACCTGCCGGTTCTGCTCGACATAGCTCTCGGCGCGGTCGAGCAGCAGCGAGATCTCGTCCGGCGAAAGCCCCTCGATCCCCAGCAGATGGCGATGAGGAAACGAGAGAGCAAGCGGACCGGTACCCATTAAAGGGCGCACTATACGTTGTAGAGCTCGCCGCAGCAAGGCAACATGGCGCCCGAGTCGCGCCGCCGCGGCATCATTGGCTCGAGAGGAGGCGAGGGGAAGCCCGGCGCTTCTATCCCGGCCGGCCGATGCGGTCGAGCAGTCCCTGCAGGATATAGGCGGCGGCGACCTTGTCGATGATTTCGGCGCGGCGCTTGCGGCGGAGGCCGGCGGCGATCATCTCGCGCTCGACCGCGGCGGTGGAGAGCCGTTCGTCCCAGAAGGCGAGCGGCAAATCGACATGCTCCAGCAGGTTCCGCGCGAACTGCCGCACGCCTTGCGCCCGCGGCCCTTCGCTGCCGTCGAGGCTCACGGGCAGCCCCACGACGAGGCCGCCAACCTTGTGCCGCCCGATCTCGGCGATGAGCCGCTTCACATCGTCGCGAAACCGCGTGCGGCGGATGGTGTCGAAGGGCGTCGCCACCAGCAAGCTCGCGTCGGAGAGCGCCATGCCGATGGTCTTGGTGCCGACATCGAGGCCCATGAGCCGCTCGCCCTTCTCGATCAACTGCTTGAGGTCGCTGGGGTTGCAGATCGGCATGGGCGATGCTAGGTAGCTGTCGGAGACATCTACATCATGGCGTTGGACAAGGCCACCGTGGCGCGGATCGCCATCTTGGCGCGCATCAAACTGCCTCGATCCGAGCAGGAGCATCTCGCCCGGGAGCTGTCGGCCATCCTCGGTTGGATCGAGCAGCTCGCCGAGGTGGACACCGCGGGCGTCGAGCCGATGTCGAGCGTCGTGGCCATGCGCCTGCCGATGCGCGAGGACGAGGTCACCGACGGCGATTGCCGCGACAAGATCCTCGCCAACGCGCCCGCGGCCGCGCATGGCTTCTTCACCGTGCCGAAGGTGGTGGAATAGGTGGGAGCACTCACCGATCTCACCATCGCCGAGGCGCGCGACGGACTCGCCGCCAAGCAATTCTCCGCGCGCGAGATGACGGAAGCCTATATCGCGGCGATGGCGGCGGCGCGGCCGCTCAACGCTTTTCTCGTCGAGACGCCGGAGCGCGCGCTCGTCATGGCGGCGGCGTCGGACGCGCGCATCGCGCGCGGCGCGGCGCTGCCGATGGAGGGGATGCCGCTCGCCATCAAGGACCTGTTCTGCACCGAGGGCGTGCTCACCACCGCCGGGTCGCGTATTCTCGAGCGCTTCATGCCGCCCTATGAATCGACGGTGACGGCCAAGCTGTGGCAAGCGGGCGCGGTGATGCTGGGAAAGGTGAACATGGACGAGTTCGCCATGGGCTCGTCCACCGTCACCTGCGCGCACGGGCCGGTCGAGAGTCCGTGGCGGCGGCCCGGCGACAACCGGCCCCTGGTGCCGGGCGGCTCGTCGGGCGGCTCGGCCGCGGCGGTGGCGGCCCGCGCGGCGATCGCCGCCACCGGCACTGACACCGGCGGCTCGATTCGCCAGCCCGCGAGCTTCTGCGGCATCGTCGGCCTGAAGCCCACTTATGGCCGCTGCTCGCGCTGGGGCATCGTCGCCTTCGCCTCCTCGCTCGACCAGGCCGGGCCCATGACGCGCAGCGTGCGCGACGCCGCCATCATGCTCAAGGCGATGGCAGGGCATGATCCCAAGGATTCGACTTCGGCGCCGCAGCCGGTGCCGGATTTCGAGGCGGCGCTCACCGGGGACATTCGCGGCCTCAGGATCGGCATCCCGCGCGAGTACCGGCTCGACGGCATGCCGGGCGAGATCGAGGCGCTGTGGCAACGCGGCATCGAGTGGATCAAGGACGCCGGCGCCAAGCCGGTCGAGATCAGCCTCAAGCTGACAAAGTACGCGCTCCCCGCCTATTACATCATCGCCCCCGCCGAGGCCTCGTCCAATCTCGCCCGCTATGACGGCGTGCGCTTTGGCCTGCGCGTGCCGGGACAGTCGCTCGACGAGATGTACGAGAACACGCGTGCCGCGGGATTCGGCGCCGAGGTGCGCCGGCGCATCCTGATCGGCACTTATGTGCTCTCCGCCGGCTATTACGACGCCTATTACCTCAAGGCACAGCGGCTGCGCACGCTCATCGCCCGCGATTTCGCCGCGGCGTTCGAGCGTTGCGATGCGCTGCTGACGCCCACCGCGCCGTCGGCGGCCTTCGCCATCGGCGAGAAGCAGGACGATCCCATCGCCATGTACCTGAACGACGTCTTCACCGTGCCGGTCAATCTCGCGGGGCTCCCTGGCCTTTCCGTGCCGGCGGGATTGTCGCGCGACGGACTGCCGCTGGGGCTGCAGGTGATCGGCCGTGCCTTCGATGAGGCGACGGTGCTGCGCGTCGGCGGCATCATCGAGCGCGCCGCCGCCTTCACGGCGAAACCGGCCTTTCCGGCGGGAGGCGGGTGATGGCCGAGATTATCCAAGGCCGCACCGGCGCCTGGGAGGCGGTCATCGGGCTCGAGATCCACGCCCAGATCATCTCGCGCGCGAAGCTGTTCTCCGGCGCCGCCACTACCTTCGGCGCCGAGCCCAACACCCAGGTCTCGACCGTCGACGCCGCCTTTCCCGGCATGCTGCCGGTGATCAACCGCCATTGCGTCGAGCAGGCGGTGAAGACTGGGCTCGGCCTCAATGCCGAGATCAATCTTGTCTCGGTATTCGACCGCAAGAACTATTTCTACGCCGATTTGCCGCCGGGCTATCAGATCTCGCAATATTCCCGCCCGATCGTCGGCAAGGGCAAGCTTGTCCTCGACATGCCGGACGGCTCGAGCCGCGAAATCGGCATAACCCGGCTCCATCTCGAGCAGGATGCTGGCAAAAGCCTGCACGACCAGCATCCGACGCTTACCTATGTCGATCTCAACCGCGCCGGCGTCGCGCTCATGGAGATCGTCTCCGAGCCCGACCTCAGAAGTGCGGAGGAGGCCGGCGCGTATATCCGCAAGCTGCGCTCGATCCTGCGCTATCTCGGCACCTGTGACGGCAACATGGAAGAGGGCAGCCTGCGCTGCGACTGCAATGTCTCGGTCCGCAGGCCGGGCGGCGCCCTCGGCACGCGCTGCGAGATCAAGAATGTGAACTCGATCCGCTTCGTCATGCAGGCGATCGAGCACGAGGCGCGGCGCCAGATCGAGCTGATCGAGGAGGGCGGCACGGTCGAGCAGGAGACGCGCCTCTTTGACGCCGCCAAGGGCGTGACGCGGCCGATGCGTTTCAAGGAGCAAGCGCATGACTACCGCTATTTCCCCGACCCGGACCTGCTGCCGCTGACCCTCGACCAGGACTGGGTCGAGGCATTGCGGCGCGCGCTGCCGGAGCTGCCGGATGCGAAAAAGGCGCGCTTCATCGCCGACTACAAACTCTCGCCCTACGATGCCGGCGTGCTGGTCGGCGAGCAGGCGAGCGCCGATTATTTCGAGACGGTGGCGAAAGGGCGCGATCCCAAGCTCGCCGCGAATTGGGTGATGGTCGAGCTCTATGGCGTGCTGAATCGGCTTTCCCTCGGCATCGAGCGGTCGCCGGTCTCGGCCGAAGCGCTGGGCGGGCTCGTCGACCTCATCCTCGACGGCACGATTTCCGGCCGCCTCGCCAAGGACGTCTTCGCCGCCATGGTCGAGACCGGCAAGGGCGCCGCCGCCATCGTGGAGGAGCGCGGCCTGAAGCAGGTGACGGACAGCGGCGCGATCGAGGGCGTGATCGATTCCGTGCTCGCGGCGCAGGCCGACAAGGTCGCGGAATACCGCGCCGGCAAAGAGAAGCTATTCGGCTTCTTCATCGGCCAGGTGATGAAAGCGACGCAGGGCAAGGCGAATCCGGCGCTGCTCAACGACCTCTTGCGCAAGAAGCTCGCGGGCTGAAGCAAAGCCGAGCCCGCAAAGCGCGCCGCCGCGGCCGGCCGCTTTGAGCCCTGGTCAGCTTCGGCCGTACGTATCCTCGAAGCGCACGATGTCGTCCTCGCCGAGATAGGTGCCGGACTGCACCTCGATGACATGCAGCGGGATCTTGCCCGGATTTTCCAGCCGGTGCGGCGTGCCGAGGGGGATATAAGTGGATTGGTCCTCGTAGAGCACGATCTCCTCGTTGCCGCGCACTACCTTGGCGGTGCCGTTCACCACCACCCAATGCTCGGCCCGGTGATGATGCATTTGCAGCGACAGCTTGGCGCCGGGCTTCACCATGATGTGCTTCACCTGGACGCGGTCGCCGCTGTGAATGGAGCGGAAGGTTCCCCATGGCCGATGCACCAGCGGGTGGGCCTTGGCCTCGCCACGGCCCTCGCGCTCGAGCCGGGCGACCAGCCGCTTCACCTCCTGCGCGCGGTCGCGCCGCGCCACCATCACCGCATCGGCGGTGGCGACGACGACGAGGTCCTCGACGCCGAGCGCGGCGAGGAGGCCGTGCTCGGCGCGGAGATAACAGTTGCGCGTGTCCTCGAGCAGGACGTCGCCGCGGGCGACATTGCCGGCAGCATCCTTGGCGCTTACCTGCCAGAGCGCCTCCCAGGTGCCGACGTCGCTCCAGCCCATAGCGACGGGGACGACCGCGGCGCGCGCGGTATGCTCCATGACGCCGTAATCGACCGAGGTGTTCTCGGCAGCGGCGAAGGCGTCGCGGTCGAGGCGGAGGAAATCGAGATCGCGCTTCGCCTGATCGAGCGCCTGACGGCACGCGGTGACGGTAGCGGGATGCCGGCGCTCGAGCTCCTCGACGAAGAGCCTGGCGGGAAAGAGGAAGATGCCGCTGTTCCAATAGAAATCGCGTCTGGCGATATAGCTTTGCGCGCGCTCGCGGTCGGGCTTCTCGACGAAGGCGGCGACCTCGCGCGCGCCGTCGCCGCCGGCGATGGGCGCGCCCGCCTGGATATAGCCGTAGCCGGTCTCCGGCCGGTCGGCGGCGATGCCGAAGGTGACGAGCCGGCCCCCGCGGGCGACGCGCGCGGCGCAGTCGATGGCCGCGAGGAAGCTTGGCACCTCAGCGATCGCGTGGTCGGAGGGCAGCACGAGCAGCAGCGCGTCCTTCTCGTCGGCCAGCCGGAGGAGCGCCGCGACGCAGACCGCGGGCGCCGTGTTGCGACCCATCGGCTCGAGCACGATCGCCTGCGGGACCATGCCAGCGAGGCGCAGATGCTCGGCGACGATGAAGCGGTGCTCGTCATTGGCAACGACGATCGGCGGCGCGAAGCGACGGCTGTCGGCGACGCGCAGCGCCGCCTCCTGCAGCAGCGAACGCTCGCTAATGAGCGGCAGGAGCTGCTTGGGGTAAAGTGCCCGCGACAGCGGCCAGAGCCGCGTGCCCGAGCCGCCGGACAGGATCACCGGATGAATCCGGGCCGGTTTTCCCTGCTTTGCCGCCATCTCATCCTCTCCTTGCCGGCGGGAGACCGTAACGCCCGGCATTGCCCCGCTTTGATAGCTGGCGCGACCGGCCGTCGCAAATGCCATAGGAATCATGGCGAATCGGCGTCACCGGAAAGAGGCGTTGAGTCGATGGCTCGCCGTCGCGCCCGGTTCCGCGCTGGCGATGGCCCGGCGGGTGCGCTAAGCCGAGGGGCCGGCGCGGCGATGCGGAGGACGGACGATGATCGAGCTCTACACCTGGACGACGCCGAACGGTCGCAAGGCATCGATCATGCTCGAGGAACTGGCGCTCCCTTATGCCG
>JASHRZ010000171.1 GCA_030037055.1 Alphaproteobacteria bacterium | reverse complement strand
GCTCCCATCCTTCACCCATCCGACCAAGCCCGGGCTGGTCACCGTTCCGCGCCCGGTGCATCAAGCGGCAGTCGGGCGTGAAACTTCGATGAGGACAGCCGCAGCCGGGCGCCCGTCTCGATGCCGAAACGGTGCGGCAGTTCGTGCGGGTGCGGCTCGCCTCCTACAAGGTGCCGCGGCTGGTCGAATTCGCCGACAGCCCGCCGCGCGAGGACAGCGGCAAGATCTTCAAGCGCCGCCTGCGCGAGCCCTATTGGCGCGATGCCGGCAGGCGGATCCAGCGCCAGACCCGCCTCCGGCGTCTCTCACATCTTCATCCCGGGCATAGTATTCGACGGCGCGCCCCCCTCCTCGACCATCACCATCGTCTCGACGGCGCCGGCCTTGTCGAAGGTCAGGGTCAGCGGGAAGCTGTCGCCTGCCTTGAGCGGATGCTTGAGCCCAAGCAGCATGATGTGCATGCCGCCCGGTTTGAATTCGGCGCTGCCGCCGGCTTTGATTGGCACATCCGCAATCGGCCGCATCTTCATCACGCCGTTTTCGTTGACGGTGATGTGGAGCTGCGTTTTCGCCGCGACCGGCGTTGAGGCGCCGGTCAGGCGGTCATCGCTCGTACCATGGTTCATCAGCGTCAGATAGACCGCGCCATTCTTCGCCGAGGCCTGGGTGGCGCGCGCCCAGACATGGGCGATCTCGATGGGGGAATTGGTTTGTGCCGACGCCGACGCGGCGGCGGTGAGGCAGAAGAAAGCGGCTAATATCAGAAGGCGCATGACGACGCTCCATCAGCAAGGTTGCGGGACGAGAGGCGGGTGGGTGGGCGGCTCGTGCTCGCCGCGAGGCGCGAGCGAGCCGCCGAGCCGTGGCTATTTTCCATGCGGCACCTGGCTCAGCAGGGGCAGCACCGCGGCATCGAGCTGCTGTTCGCTCACCCCCGTTTGGTCGGGGCTGAACTTCGCGCGCAGCGTCGCGTCGGGGGCGATGACATAGGTGACGGGAATGGATCCCGGCCGGCCGAAGCCGTTGACCGTGGCCTCGCCGAGCATGGCGGCGGGATATGAGAAGGACGGCATGATCTTCCCGACATCGCCGCGGTCGCGCGGGCGGTCGGGGCTGACGCCGATCATGTCGAGGCCGTCGCCCTGATGGCGGCGGTAGAAGGCGTCGAGCGCCGCCACCTTCCCTTGGCAAAGGCCGCACCCGGTCGCCCAGAAATTGTCGATGACGACCTTGCCGCGCTGGCGGCAAGGTCGAACTGGCCGCCCAGTTGGGGCGCCGCGAAGGAAGGCGCCTTCTGTCCGACTTCTGGCGCCGCCCGGGCGAGGTGAGCGGCAAGGCCGAGCGCGAGGACGCACGCCACCGGCCGAACAAAGGAGAGGATTCTGCGCATGGGACCTCCCTTTCGGTTAGAAGTGGTAGGCGGCGATGAACTTCAGCAGCCACGGGGCGGTGCGCTGGTTGCCGTTGAAGTTCTGGTAGCCGGAAACCTCGATGTCGGCATAGGTGGAAAAATCGCCGACATTGACCTCGGCCCCGCCGAGAATAGCACCCGCTGGTAGGCGGAGGCGACCGGGCTCGCCGATTGCGGGCCGGTATCCCGCGTCTGCTCAAAGAAGATCACCTGGACCAGCGGGCTGATCTGGACGGCGCCGAGTGTCCAGCTGCTGTAGATTACGCCGCCGGCGATATCGAGCTCGGTGCCGGGGCGATGGCCTTCGCTGGTCAGCACGGGCTGGTCGAGCAGCGCCTGGACGAACCGGCTGAAATGCGGGTCGGTCCCCAGCCCGTCGCAGTGGTAGGCGCCGAGGAGGAGATCGGTGCCGGTGCCGATCTGGGTGTCGCGATCGACGACCGCCGGGTCGAACTGATCGTTGGCGGTCGGCAGCTTGACGCCGAAGGTCAGGCTCGAGGACAGGTTCTCCGAAAATCCGGTGTAGACGCCTTCGATCCGGATGTCGCCGAGATCCGACCATTGCGTTGTGACCAGATCGGGCGGGGTGTTGGGAACGTTCCGGTCGGTGGTGAATTTGCGATCCCAGTAGGGCACTTCCGCCTGCACGCCCCAGCTCCGGTTGAACATGTATTGCAGGCCCGCGGTGAAGAAGTTGGTGCCGATGTCCTTGTCGGCGTTGTTAGCGGCCGGCGCCCGGGAATTGCCGCTCCAATTGATCGTCTGGTCCTGGTCGTCGTATTCGAGATAGACGGTGCCGCCGGATCCGTTGGGGAACATCGAGCTGGCGCCGACAGCGAAGACCCCGTAGGCGCAGGCCAGGCTTGGCGTCGGCGACAGGCCGTAGAGGAACGCCACGGCCGATAGCGCGAAGGGGACAAAGCCGAAGGAGATGGCGGTGCCGAAGCGCCGGCCGGTCGTGCGGCCGCGCTCCGTCAAGAACCGAGACATGATTTCCTCGCACGAACAGGGATGGACTGCGCGTCCCACAAGCTGCGCGCCGCCCGACCGATCGGACGAACGGCTTCACGATCCAGGGATCAGCTGTTCAGCGGTGGTGCGCGGGCGTCGTAGGTAAGTGCCGTCGGAGAGGAAAGCGCGACGACGTCGATGGCGTGGGGAACGATGGCGTTCCAGGCCGTCGGCACCGGGACGAAGATCTCGGCCGGTGCGATGTAAGGGGTGGCAAAAGCGCCGCAGAGCGGGCAGCATTGCCGGGAGTAGCTGCCGCCCGTACCCGGTTGCCCGGGCGCGCCGCCGTCAGGAGTGCCCGCAGGCTGATGGCCGCTGCCGCAAATCGCATAGGCCGGAATCCCGGTGCCAGCCTCGGCGATGCGCAGCTCGGTCGCGATGAGCATCGGCAGCGAGACCTGGACGTAGAGCGCGAGCAGCGACAGCCACGCGCCCAACGAGCGGAATCTGCGTATACCTGGTCTCATGCCATGGTACCGCCGATGACGTCGATCAAGACGATCTCCCCGGGGAAGAAATTAAATTCCCGCGGCACGGCGCGTCAATCACCGCGTGAGCGAACGCGACGACGCCGCGGCGTAGCGTCGCGGTCCGCCCGTCAGATTGTCACGGCCGGTTCAGCTTCCGCGCCACCGCGTCCCTGTCCCAATCGGGATCGGCCGGCATCCCCGCGGAGAGGTCGAGCGCGCGTCGCCAGTGACCGCGCGCCTCGTCCTGCCGCCCGAGCGCCGCGGCGATGTCGCCCAAATGACCCTGGCAGCTGGCGCATCCCGGCTGCAGCGCCACCGCCCGCTGGGCGTAGAACAAGGCCAGTTCGACCTTATGCTGGCGAAAGAAGATCCAGCCGATCGTATCCTGGATGCCGCCATTCTCCGGCTCGAGCGCCGCGCCGCGGGCGGCCCAGTCCAAGGCCTCGTCGAGATTGCCGCCATCCATTGCCAGGCGCCAGGCGACACCGTTCATGCCGTCCGCATTGCCTTGGAGCGCGGCGAGCCGGTAGAGGCGCATCGCCTCGCCGGCGTTCCGGGCCACGCCTCTGCCGGTGGCGTACATGTCGGCGAGGTTGACCTGCGCCACCGGATGACCTTTGTCCGCCGCCGCGCGGAACAGCCGGACCGCCTCGCCGTCGTCCCGCGCGACGCCGCGGCCGCTGGCATACATGGCGCCGAGATAGACCTCCGCCGCGACGTCGCCTTGATCAACGGCGAGGCGGAAAAGACGCACGGCGGCGACGTAATCGACGGGAACGCCATTTCCCCTCCCATAGAGGAGGCCGATCGCAGCCTGCGCCTGGCCATCGCCGGCATTGGCCCGCTCGCAGTCGCGCCGAGCGGCGGCATCGCCGAACAGGCGGCAATCGAGCGGCGGGTCGGGCCGCCTCTGCGCCGCCGCCGTCCCTGCCCCGGCCGTGACGGCCAGCAGCGTCAAAAGCACGGCGAATCTCCGCATGATTGGCCCCTTTCGCGGAACATACCGCGACGACCGTGCGGCCGCCATGCGCCAGCGCCGTCAGCAGCGCGGATGGGCTAGAGCCGCTCATAGCGGTGCTGCAGCTTCGAGTCCTGCCGGGCCCACCAATTTATTCAATGGTTTGGAAATCTGCCTGCCCCTCGTTCGCGGGTCGCGGCACGCAAACGGCACGCAAGTCCCGGCTTCAGTGTTCTGATAGAGCGGCATTTCCGCCTTCATCTCCTGCCGGATGACACTCACGGGGTGCCGCTCGAGACGCCACTCATCCGGACGACTTCGGCATGCGGGAGGCCCTAGAGAATAAGGAAGGGGACCCCTTGGTATTTCCGCTCTCCGATGCATCGATGGCGGCGCTTGGTCGCATGGTCTGCCAGGTCCGCGGGGTCGATCTGCGGATTGTCGATTTATGCGCGCTTGAGGTACTTCCGCACTTCCACCATCACGCCCTCGGCCACATGTGCAGGATCGAGCTCACCGGCTTGCGGCGATAGCTTACGTAAAGGCCCACAACACCGACGTCCCGCCGGAGCCACGGCAGTAGTGTCGGGGTAACGGGGATGATCAGTCGAAACTTCTTGTTCTGTGTTCGGCCAGGAGGATTGAGATCGAGCAGGCTGTGGGAGTGGTCGTGCCGAGAGTTGTCGAATCGCCGATTTCCTCCTTGCACCGCGGGAGCCGTTCGGACATGACTGCGCTCCGCCCTTGACTTGCCTCAAGGCCCAGTCGCGCTCCGACTGCGAGTATGCGTTGGTTCTGCTGACGGAGGGCCTTCCATGACACTGAACCGGCGCGATCTGTTCGTAACCGGCAGCGGCATCGCCGCGGCCCTTGCCGTGTCCGATCCGGTCCTCGCGCAAAGCGCGTGGCCGGGGGAGGCCGCCGCGCCTCAGGCACCGACAACCGCGGCAGCCGGCGGCGCTCTTCCCAACAGCGAAAAGAGAATCGGCATCGTGACGCTCCGCGATCTCGAGGCTGAGGCGCAGAAGGTGATGGTACCCTACGGCTTCGCTTTTGTCGCCGGCGGCGCCGGCGACGAATGGACGATGCGCGAAAACCTGGCCGCGTTCAATCGCTGGGTCATATCGCCCAATTATCTCGCGGGTCATGGTGCCGCCGATACGACGGCGACCATCCTTGGGACCAAGCTCTCGTATCCCGTGATCACCGCCCCAATGGGGAACCAGGGTTCGGTGCACGCGCAGATGGAGGCGCCTGTTGTCAAGGGAACCGCGATGGCCGATACGCTTTTCACCGAAAGCTCGGCCTCGCAAATGACGCTCGAGGAGGTTGCCGTGGCGAGCGACGGCCCCAAATGGTTCCAGATCTACCTGCCGGACAGCCGCCCCTTTGCAGCCGAAATGCTGCATCGCGCCAAGGCAAGCGGCTATAAGGCCATCGTCCTGACGGTCGATGCCTTCCTCACCAGCAACCGCGAGCGTTCGGTGCGGCTTCAGGGTGTGGCCGTGCCAAAGCTCTCCAGGGGCAATGTTCCCAAAACGCCGGGCGTCAGCGGCGATCCGATGATGGTGAAGGGCAACCTGGACTGGACGGATGTCGAGTTCTGCCGCGAGGAGACGGGGCTCCCGGTCATGGTCAAGGGCATCCTCTCGCCCGCGCAGGCCCTAGAATCGGTGCGGCGCGGCTGTTCCGCGGTATGGCTGTCAAACCACGGCGGACGACAGCTCGACAACACACCTTCGGCCATCACCATGTTGCCCCGCGTTGCCGCCGCGCTGAAGGGGCGCGTCCCGATCATCGTTGACGGCGGCGTGTTCCGCGGCCAGGACGTGTTCCGAGCGCTGGCGCTAGGCGCCAGCGTCGTGGCACTCGGCCGTCCCATCCTTTACGGCTCGGCCCTGGGTGGAGCGCAGGGGGTGCACGCCGTGCTCCAGCATCTCAGGAACGAGTTCCTCATGACGATGAGGCTGGCCGGCACGCCGGACGTCAAGAGCATCACGCGCGACCATGTCTTGCGGGTCGAAGGCGGTGCGGCCTAGTAGCTCGTGCTGCAGCGCCGCGCGTCAGGGCGCCGTCATGTTGAAGGTGTGACACGAGTTGCAGTAGGTCACCGAAGTCTTGTGGACATGCTGGCAGCTTGAGCATGGTACCGCTCCCAGTTGCGAAGCGTGGGGATTGGGCGCGACGGATGCCGGGATTGCCGCGAGGTCGGCGCTTCTTCCTTCGCGGCTCAAGTACAAAGCGGCACTGAGTGTGGCCTACGGCGCCGGGCTGCGCGCCGCCGAGGTGATCTCGCTCAAAGTGGGCGATATCGACAGCAAGCGCATGGTTATTCGGGTCGAGCAGGGCAAAGTCGCAAAGACCGTGATGTTGGACGGATCTGCATGCACCGCAAGAAAATCAACATCTCAACCGTCCTCGGCGCCGCAATGAGAGCTCGGCGGGGCATTTCATGGCGAGCGCCTCGTACGGTCTTTCGTCATTGAA
>JASHRZ010000170.1 GCA_030037055.1 Alphaproteobacteria bacterium | reverse complement strand
CGCCTGCCGGTGCGGTCGCGGTCGACATCCAGCCCGGCAACAACCTCTGGCGCATTGCGCAGCGCTCCTACGGCGAGGGGGAGAGCTACGTGCTGATCTATCAGGCCAACCGGACGCAGATAAGCGATCCCAACCTGATCTATCCCGGCCAAGTCTTCGCCGTACCGAATAAGCCCTAGCGCGACGCAAAGCGTCGTTGCTCGCGGGCGTCAGCGGTTGCTCTTGCAACTGCGAAAGCCCGCACGGTGGCGGCTAGAAGGGACGGAGCGGCTCTCGCGCTTGCTGCGCAAGCGCTGACGCCGCGGACGAAGGCGCTGCGCGCCTTTACCTAGGACCCGCCGGCAACCGCGACGACGAGTTCGAGATAAGGCCGGCTGCGCAGCAGCAGCGTCGTGGCGCCGGCGATGACCGCGGTCGGCGTGAGCGGCAGGCCGAGATCAATCTCGCCGCTGGCGCGGATGAGGTGCTGCGCCGTGAGTTCCCAGCGCAAGCCCGAGGCGCGCCGCGCCGCCGCCAGGACCTTGCGCATGCGGCGGCGGCGTGCCGCATTCTCGATGGAGTAGGGCAGCAGGCCGAGATCGCCGGTGATGCGCAGCACCGGCCGGCCCTGGCGGCGCTCGGTTTGCGCCGTGAACGGCACTTCCTTGAAGCAGAAGCGGAAGTTGAGCACGCCCGAGGCGCGCGCCGGGCGCAGGCCGAAGGAAGCGCCGAAGCGGTCGATCTCGAGCGGAAGGACGACGCGACCGAGCGAGGCAATCGCCCCTTCGGGCAAGGCGCTGACGGGGGCGGGGAGCACCGACATCGGCAGCGACTGTGACGAGATATCCTTAACATCCAGTTATCGGACGTTAGGCATAGGGCCGCGGGCTCAGAGAACCCGTCCGGCGAAGATCGGGCGGCCTTCACGGTCCTCGATCTCGACCACCCAAAGGTCGGGATCGCGCTGGAGCTGTCGGGCGATATAGGCATCGGCGGTCGCCTCGTCGACCGCCGCCTCGCCGGTGGCGCGCAGCCAGGCGAGATCGCCTTGCGGCAGACGCGTCTGCGCCAGCACGGTGAAACCGTGCTCGAGCCGATTGAGCTTGATCAGGACGGTGCCGGCATCCTCGTCGCCGCGCCGTGCGATGACGATGGGAATGGCGCGCGCGGCACAGAGCCGCACCGCCGCCATCACCTGTATCCTCGTCTTGAGCCGCGGCTCCATGCGCGCTGTCGCTCCGCTACTGGGGGACGACATATGGCCCATCGCCGCGCCGCCGGCAACGGCGCGGCGATGGGCTAGGAGGCGCCGATCCGCTTGAAATAGATGATCGCGCCGCACAGCCTGCCGAACGGCGTCAGCGCGTGACGCCTGCCTCGATGAAGCCGAGCTTTTCATAGAACGGCCCCGCGCCGTCCTCGGTGGCGGTCTCGGGGGTGAGCTGCGTGCGGCCGCCGTCGCGAGCGATGCGCTCGGCCTCAAGCATCAGCGCGGTGCCAACGCCGCGGCGGCGACGATGGATGCGGGTCATCAGCTTGGCGATCTCGGCCCGGTGCGGCTGGTTCTGCGCGGTGTCGAGATGCAATGTCACCGTCCCCGAGAGTTCGCCCGCTTCCATCGCGCCCAGAACCACGCGTTCGCCGGCTTCGGCAGCGGCGAGCGACTCGTCCAGAAAGCCGCTGCGACTTCCGGCGCCAGCGGATGCAGGAAGCTGACCGAGGCGCCGGTGGCGACAGCTTCGACGACGATGTCGGCCAAAGCCGCAATCACCTTCGGGGTCGGAGGCAGGGCGACGATGTCGGGGGCGGCATCCATGTCTAGCTCCGGGCGAGGATGACGAGATAGATGCAGGTCCTGGCGGACTCGTTGACGAAGGTGGTGTCGGCGGGCGGGCCGAACGCGAGGCAATCGCGCGCACATAGAACGAGTGCTCCACCGTCCCGGCGGCGTCGCAAGCCCGCCACCTCCTCGCCCTCCCCGGCCACCAGCACCGGATAGCCCACGGCGAGCCGAGCCTTGAACCAGGCTTCGCGCTCGGCAAGGTCCACAGGCTCGAGCGCCGACCATCGCGGTCGGGGGATCGGGCGCGCCTCGGTGGAGGATCTCGTGGAACGCGCGGGCCATCGGCAAGCATGTCATGCTCGGCGGGATCGAGGCTGGGAACGTCCCGTCCCTGGCGCTGCATCGGCGCCTCGGCTTCGAGCCGGCGGCGCATTTCCGCGAGGTCGGCCGCAAGTTCGACCGGTGGCTCGACTCTTCTTCGTCCAGCGGCGGCCCTAGCTACGCTAGGGAAATCCGGTCTGGCGGCGGCGGCCCCGCTGCCATAGGGTCAGGCGCTCTCGCAAGCGAGGTCCGACCATGGCAGGCACCGCCGACATCACCGACATCCGCAAGGCCGTCGCCGCGCTCTGCGCGCGCTTCCCTGGCGAGTACTGGCGCGCGCTCGACCGCGAGCGCGCCTATCCCGCCGAATTCGTGCGCGCGCTCACCGAGGGCGGGTTCCTCGCCTGCCTCATCCCCGAGGAGTATGGCGGCAGCGGCCTCGGCATCCTCGCCGCCGCGGCGATCCTGGAGGAAGTGCAAAAGAGCGGCTGCAACGGCGCCGCCTGCCACGCGCAGATGTACATCATGGGAACGCTGCTGCGGCACGGCAGCCCGGCGCAAAAGGCGCAATGGCTGCCGCCGATCGCCGCGGGGGAGCTGCGGCTCCAGGCCTTCGGCGTCACCGAGCCCAGTGCCGGCACCGACACCACCGCGATCCGCACGACGGCGCAGCGCCAGGGCGGCCGCTACATCGTGAACGGACAGAAGGTCTGGACCTCGCGCGTCGAGCACTCCGACCTGCTGCTGCTGCTCGCGCGCACCACGCCACGTGCCGAGGTGGCCGCGCGGACCGACGGCCTTTCGGTGCTGCTGGTCGATCTCCGCGCGGCGCGCGGCCATGGCGTCACCATTCGCCCGATCCGCACCATGATGAACCACGCCACGACCGAGGTGTTCTTCGACAGCCTCGAAGTGCCGGCGGAGAACCTGATCGGCGAGGAAGGCAAGGGCTTCCGCTACATCCTCGACGGCATGAACGCCGAGCGCATCCTGATCGCCGCCGAATGCATCGGCGATGCCCGCTGGTTCATCGCCAAGGCGACCGATTACGCCAAGAGCCGCGTCGTCTTCGGCCGGGCGATCGGCCAGAACCAGGGCATCCAATTCCCGATCGCGCGCGCCTATGCCGCAAGCGAGGCGGCGGCGCTGATGGTCGAGCGCGCCGCCGAACTCTACGAGAAGGGCGAGCCCTGCGGCAAGGAGGCGAACATGGCGAAGCTGCTGGCCGCCGACGCGTCATGGGCCGCGGGCGACATGTGCATCCAGACCCATGGCGGCTTCGGCTTTGCCGAGGAGTACGACATCGAGCGCAAGTTCCGCGAGACGCGGCTCTATCAGGTGGCGCCGATCTCGACCAATTTGATCCTGGCCTATCTCGCCGAGCACGTGCTGGGACTGCCGCGCTCCTATTAGAGCGTGTTTCGTTCGGACGGAAGCGTCAGCGGACCGAGTCCCTCTCCCCGCGCAAGCAGCGGTCGGAATCACACATCTGATTGGGGGCCGCTTGGCCGCTGCTCGAAAGTGAATACAAAAGCGCAGAGCGATCGAACGGGTGGTCCGCTGCGCGCGCCGGCTTAGGACAGCGTCGTCGCATCTTTCCCCTAAGCCTTGGCGGCAGAGGGATGTGATCGTAGCATTGGTCCTGCGCCGCGCTTCGGCGCGTACTCCGTCGCCGCCGCAGATTGATTCTTTTGTCGACGGTGTACACCGATGACGGAGGGCCCAGGATAGGCCAAGTGCCGGCGAGAGGAGAGTGGCCGTGAACGACGCGGCGCGAACGTCGAGGCCGCGCTCACCCGGCGAGCCGATCGCGCGGCTCGAGGATGGGGCGCTCTGGATGTGCGAGGAGGAAAGTGCGTGGCGGAGAGGGCGCTTGGCGGCGGCGTCCAGCTCATCGAGATTTGCGCTAGAAGCGGCGGAGCCCGAAGCGCGTGGTCAGCGTGCCGCCGCGGCGCTCGGCGTCGCGCCGGCGGCGCCGGACGCGATATTCCGACCACGCGACATCCATCGCCAAGGCCAAGCCGACCAGCAGGATAGCCCAACCCAGATTCGACATGACCGCACTCGTCCCGCCGCGGTTGACCCGCTCGACGCTGATAACGTGTAAGCGACGAGTTTGGTGCTGCCGTGACCCGATTGAGGCATTGTCGCGATGCGCGCGAAAGGCGCCCGCCGCCTCGCGCCGGCGGCGTGCCGGCTCAGGCCTGCGGCTGAGGGAAGTTGATCTCGATCATCACCTTGTTGGGGTCTTGGACGAAGAGCTGCCGCAGCCGGATCCCCGGCACCTCGTTCTCGCGGTAGTCCAGGCCCAGCCGGGCGAAGCGGGCGCGCATCCCCTCGAAATCCTCCGCAGTGAAGGCGACGTGGTCGAAATTGCCGGTGGTGTCGCCCGGGCCGGCGCCGATCTGCCCGCTGCGCGGCACCAGATGCACCACCGCTTGCTCACCGCAATAGAGCCAGTAGCCGGGAAAGGCGAGCGGCGGGCGAAACCCCTCCTTGAGCCCCAGCGCTTCGCTGTAGAAGTCGCGCGTGCCTTCGAGATCGTCGGTGCGCACGGTGACGTGGTTGAGCTGGGTGAGCGGCATGGTTTCCTCCGGCGATCGCCTTGCGCCCAGGATAGCCTCTCGCCCGTGCCGGCGACAACTCAGTAGGATTTCGGCAGGCCGAGCACGCGCTCGGCGATGTAGCACAGCGCGAGCTGGGGGCTCACGGGCGCGATGCGCGCGATCTGCGCCTCGCGCAGATAGCGCTCGACGTGATACTCCTGCGCGTAACCCATGCCGCCATGGGTCATGATCGCGCTTTCGCAGGCGCGCCAGCACGCCTCGGCGGCGAGATATTTGGCGGCGTTGGCCTCGGCGCCGCA
>JASHRZ010000169.1 GCA_030037055.1 Alphaproteobacteria bacterium | reverse complement strand
GCAGGCGATTCTGAGCGCGGGCACGGGCGCCTACTCACTTTGATTTCATGGCCTTGGGAGGGTTTTCGATGAGTACGGAGGAGAACGGCGGGCGGGCACGTCCCGAAACGGAAGGGCCCGGAATGCCGGAGTCCGACTCGTCACTGGCGGACTTCGAGCGGCTGCAGCAGGCGCTGGCCGAGGCCGAGGAGCGTGCGCGCAGTCACTGGGAGCAGTACCTGCGCGCCGTGGCGGAGCTCGACAACGTCCGCAAGCGCGCCCAGCGTGACATCGAGGCGGCCAATCGCTACGGCTTGGAGAAATTCGCCGCGGAGCTTCTGCCCGTGCACGATAGCCTCGAGCTCGCCGTGCAGAGCGCGGACCAGGCGCAAACCGATGCCCGGAGCCTGAAGCAGGGCCAGGAGGCGACGCTGCAGCTTCTTGCCAAGGCGCTCGCGAAGGTCGGGGTCACCGCCTTGCGGCCTCTTGGGGAGCCGTTCGATCCGACGCGCCACGAGGCGATGCTCGCCCAGGAGTCCGCCGCCGCCAAGCCCGACACGGTGCTGCAGGTCGTGCAGCCCGGCTATGAGCTCAATGGCCGGGTCATCAGGCCCGCCCGGGTGATCGTGGCCAAGGCGCCCGCCCCGGGGGCGGGGGCTGAGCGCCCCAAAACCCGCTCCGGCCCTTGAATCGGCGCCGCGAACACCCAAGAAGTGCATCGACATCATCCCCCTTTGGAAAGAGATTCTGGCGGAGTAGACCCATGGCAAAGGTAATCGGCATCGACCTCGGCACGACCAATTCGTGCGTCGCCATCATGGAGGGCGGCAAGCCCCGTGTGATCGAGAACAGCGAGGGCGACCGTACCACCCCCTCGATCGTCGCCTTCACCAAGGACGGCGAGGTGCTGGTGGGCCAGCCCGCCAAGCGCCAGGCGGTCACCAACCCGCAGAACACCCTGTTCGCCATCAAGCGCCTCATCGGACGCAAGTTCGAGGACGAGGTGGTGCAACGCGACATCAAGATGGTGCCCTACAAGATCATGCGCGCCGACAACGGCGATGCCTGGGTCGAGGTGCAGGGCAAGAAGATGGCGCCGCCGGAGATCTCGGCGCGCGTCCTGATGAAGATGAAGAAGACCGCCGAGGACTATCTCGGCGAGCCGGTGACCGAGGCGGTCATCACCGTGCCGGCCTACTTCAACGACTCGCAGCGCCAGGCCACCAAGGACGCCGGGCGCATCGCCGGTCTCGAGGTGAAGCGCATCATCAACGAGCCGACCGCCGGCGCGCTCGCCTACGGCCTCGACAAGCAGGGCGGTGACCGCAAGATCGCCGTCTACGACCTCGGCGGCGGCACCTTCGACATCTCGATCATCGAGATCGCCGAGATCGACGGCGAGCGGCAGTTCGAGGTGCTCTCGACCAACGGCGACACGTTCCTCGGAGGCGAGGACTTCGACCTGCGCATCATCAATTTCCTCGCCGAGCAGTTCCAGAAAGAGACCGGCGTCGACGTGCGCAAGGACCCGCTCGCCATGCAGCGCCTGAAGGAGGCTGCCGAGAAAGCCAAGATCGAGCTGTCCTCGACCCAGCAGAGCGACGTCAACCTGCCGTATATCACTGCGGACGCCTCGGGGCCGAAGCACCTCAACATCAAGCTGACCCGTGCCAAGCTCGAGTCGCTGGTGGAGGACCTGGTGCAGAAGACCGTCGAGCCCTGCCGCATTGCTCTCAAGGATGCGGGCCTCTCGGCCGCCGAAGTTGCCGAAGTGATCCTGGTCGGCGGACAGACGCGCATGCCGCTGGTGCAGAAGTACGTCAAGGACCTCTTCGGCAAGGAGCCGCGCAAGGACGTGAACCCCGATGAGGCGGTGGCCGTCGGCGCCGCCATCCAGGCGGGCGTGCTCGCCGGCGAGGTGAAGGACGTACTGCTGCTCGATGTGACGCCGCTGTCGCTCGGCATCGAGACGCTCGGCGGCGTCATGACCAAGCTCATCGAGAAGAACACCACGATCCCGACCAAGGCATCGAATACCTTCTCGACCGCCGATGACAACCAGACGGCTGTCACCATTCACGTGCTGCAGGGCGAGCGCGACCGCGCCGCCGACAACAAGTCGCTCGGCAAGTTCGACCTGTCGGACATCCCGCCGGCGCCGCGCGGCATGCCGCAGATCGAGGTGTCCTTCGACATCGACGCCAACGGCATTCTCAACGTCTCTGCCAAGGACAAGGCCACCGGCAAGGAGCAGAAGATCGTCATCAAGGCCTCGAGCGGCCTCACCGAGGACGAGATCAAGCGCATGGTGCGCGACGCCGAGGCGCATGCCGCCGAGGACAAGCGCTTCCGCGAGCTGGTCGAGACGCGCAACAAGGCCGACGGGCTGATCCATGCGGTGGAGAAATCGCTGCAGGCACTGGGTGACAAGGCGGACGCCGCCGAGCGCGCCAAGGTGGAGTCGGCGGTATCGGATCTGCGCACTGCGCTCAAGGGCGATGACCGCAACGTCATCGAGAAGAAGACCGAGGCGCTCGCCCAGGCCTCGGCCGCGATCGCCCAGCGTGCCTACGCCGAGCAGCAGGGCGCGGCGGGTGGTCCTGAGGCCGCCGCCGCGGCCGCAGCGGCGGGTGCCGGGGCCGGTGCCGCCAAGAGCGGCGCGGGCAAAGACGATGTGGTGGACGCCGAGTTCGAAGAGGTGAAGGACAAGGGACGCAAGGCGAGCTAGTTGATTGGGCAAAAGTCGCCGGACGGCGCTTTTGCCGGACAGTAGCTCCGTTGCCGGCGGCAAAAGACGCGGCTTTTGCCGCCTACGCTCGCGGTCGGG
>JASHRZ010000168.1 GCA_030037055.1 Alphaproteobacteria bacterium | reverse complement strand
CGCGGCGGATGTCGAGGCAGCGACGCGCGCGCTGCTGGCATCCGTCGAGGATGAGGCATGAGCCGGCTCTCCCACATCGATGCCAAGGGCGAGGCGGTGATGGTCGACATCTCGGCGAAGCCCGAAACCGAACGCAGCGCGGTCGCGACCGGCAGCGTCATCATGGCGAAGGCAACGCTTGACCTCATTCTCGCCGGCGGGGTCAAGAAGGGCGACGTGCTGTCGGTCGCGCGGCTTGCCGGCATCATGGGGGCAAAGCGCACCGCCGATCTCATCCCGCTCTGTCATCCCCTCGCCTTGACCGCAATCGACATCGAGCTTGCCTGCGATCCCGAGCGCAATGCCGTTGACATCACCGCCAGCTGCCGCATCAAGGGCCGCACCGGCGTCGAGATGGAGGCGCTGACCGCGGTCGCCATCGCCGCGCTCACCGTCTATGACATGTGCAAAGCGGCGGACCGCGCCATGCGCATCGAGGGGATAAGACTGCTGCATAAATCTGGCGGCAAGTCAGGCCTTTACGAGGCGACACGATGATCTCAGTTGAGGAAGCGCGAACCCGGTTGCTGGCGCCGCTCAAGGCCTTGGGCGCCGAGCAGGTGGCGCTCAGCGAGGCGGCAGGCCGCGTGCTCGCCGAGGACGTGACGGCGCGTCGCACCCAGCCGCCCTGGCCGGTCTCGGCAATGGACGGTTATGCCGTGCGCGCGGTCGATGTCGCTCGCGTGCCCGCGAGGCTTAAAGTGATCGGCGCGGTGCCGGCAGGACAGGCCTATGCCGGCACTCTCGGGCGCGGCGAGGCGGTGCGCATTTTCACCGGCGCGCCGATGCCTCAAGGGGCCGATGCCGTCGTCATCCAGGAAGACGCCGAACGCCATGGCGACATGGTGGAGCTGCGCGAGGCGGCGCCCTTGGGACATTACGTGCGCCCGGCCGGGCTCGATTTCCGCGAGGGCGAAGTCGGGCTCGCCGCGGGAAGGCGGCTCACCGCGCGCGATGTCGGGCTCGCCGCGGCGATGAACCGCCCTTGGCTCAAGGTTCACCGCAAGCCGCGCATCGCCATCCTCCCCACCGGCGACGAGGTGGTGATGCCCGGCGATCCCGTGGGCCCCAATCAGATCGTCAGCTCGAACGGCCTGGCGTTGGCGGCGCTGGTCGCGCAATGCGGCGGCCTGCCCCTGCACCTGCCGATCGCGCCCGACCGGCCGGACGCTTTGCAGCGCATGGCTGAGGCGACCGTCGGCGCCGATTTCCTGGTCACCTGCGGCGGCGCCTCGGTCGGCGAGCACGACCTCGTGCGCGACGCCTTGGGCGCGAGCGGGCTCAGCCTCGATTTCTGGAAGATCGCCATGCGGCCGGGCAAGCCGCTGATGGTCGGGCGCTACCGCGACACGCCGATGATGGGGTTGCCGGGCAATCCGGTCTCGAGCCTGGTCTGCGGCCTCTTGTTCCTCAAGCCCGCCATCGAGCGGCTCACCGGACTCGCCGCGGCCGAGGCGCCGCCGCTACGCGCGCGACTTGCGGCGGCGCTTCCCGCGAATGACCGCCGCCAGGACTATCTGCGCGCGAGTCTGAGGCGCGCCCCGGACGGCACGCTCGAGGCGCGCGCTTTCGCCAAGCAGGACAGCTCGATGATGTCGCTCTTGGCGAAATCCAACTGCCTCATCGTGCGCCCACCGCATGCGCCGCCGGCGCCAGCCGGCACCAGCGTCGAGATCGTCCTCCTCGACCCCGACCCGGCCCTCGCCTGAGACTTGCGCCCGCCGTTTGCATTTTCGCGATCGAAGCCTTGACGGCCCGCGCGAACCAAACTAGAACATTGCCTTGGTTTTGGTTTTGTTCCGCCAGCACTCCGCGAGGTCGGCGATGTTGACGCGCAAACAATATGAGCTCCTCCTTTTCATCAATCGCCGGCTGTCCGAGGGCGGTGTCTCGCCCTCCTTCGAGGAGATGAAGGAGGCGCTCGGCCTCAAGTCGAAATCGGGCATCCATCGCCTCATCAGCGGCCTCGAAGAGCGCGGCTTCATCCGCCGCCTGCCGCATCGCGCCCGGGCGCTGGAGGTGGTGCGCCTGCCCGAGGACACCGCCTATGCCTCCCAGCGCGGGCGCGGCGGCGAGCGCGGGCGCTTCTCGCCGACGGTGATCCGCGGCGACTTCAAGGCGGCGCTGCCAAGCGCGGCGACCGGCGACACCGGCGAGGCCGCCCAGCTGCCGTTGCTCGGCCGCATCGCCGCCGGCACTCCGATCGAGGCACTGCGCGATCCCACCAGCACCATCGGCGTCCCGGCGAGTCTCCTCGGCAAGGGCGAGCATTACGCCCTCGAGGTGGCCGGCGACAGCATGATCGATGCCGGCATCCTCGACGGCGACACCGTGCTGATCCAGCGCTCCGACCTCGCCGAGAACGGTCAGATCGTCGTGGCGATCATCGACGATACCGAGGTGACCTTGAAGCGGCTGCGCCGGCGCGGCGACAGCATCGCGCTCGAGCCCGCCAACAAGGCTTACGAGACGCGCATCTTCGGCCCCGACCGCGTCAAGGTGCAAGGGAAGCTGGTCGGGCTGATTCGGCGCTACTGAGCGCTGCATATCCGCCCGTGCGTCCTTCGAGACGCCCGCTTCGCGGGCTCGAGGATGAGGAGGTTTCTTTCTGGCATCTTCCGGATACCATGTTTGCTTTTCTTCTTCCTCTGAAGAGGATGCGGAGCATCGCGTCGCGAAGGACGCGCTGAACTGCAGCTCCACGCGGCGAATCCCCCGCTTCCACGGTTTCCAGCGCGAGCGTCGTCGTCCGCCGCAGCTCGCGGCGCTCGTTGAAATCGTAGCGCCGGCCGCGAT
>JASHRZ010000167.1 GCA_030037055.1 Alphaproteobacteria bacterium | reverse complement strand
GCTTGGCCAATGCAGCATGTGTCCTCACTCGGAGCGACGATCGTCGCCAGTCTCGCGCTCGCATATGCCGGCGGCGTACTGGCGCGCTCCGCGCGCCTGCCGCTGATTGTGGGCTACCTGGCGGCGGGCATCGTGCTCGGCCTGTTCACTCCAGGCTTCGTCGCCGATCAACAAGCGGTCGAGCAGCTCGCCCAGATCGGCGTCGCGCTGCTGCTGTTTGGCGTCGGGCTGCATTTCTCGATCCGCGATCTCGTCGCTGTATGGAAGATCGCGGTGCCCGGGGCCCTGCTCCAAGTGGCGTCGTCAGTGGCGCTGGGCTACGGCGCCGCGCGAATCACGGGCCTGGTGCCGAGTCAGGCCTGGATACTTGGTGCTTGTCTTGCCGTGGCCAGCACCGTCGTCGCGACGCGCGCGCTCGATGAGCGGGACGAGTTGCCCTCGGAGGCCGGCCGAATCGCGCTCGGGTGGCTGGTAATGCAGGACCTCATCATCGTCGGCGTGCTCGTCATTCTGCCCGCAGCGCCAGGCGCCGCCGCCGCAGTGCACCCAAGCACCAGCCTGATCGTCCTGAAGCTCGTCGAGGTCGTGGCCTTCGTCGCCGTCATGCTGCTGCTCGGCCGCCGCCTGATTCCGCGGGTTCTCGCGTTCACCGCGCGCGACGGCTCGCACGAGCTGTTTCGCTTGGCGGTCCTCGCCATCGCGTTGGGCATCGCCTATCTGTCGACCGAGCTGATCGGCATCTCGCCCGCGCTCGGCGCCTTCTTCGCCGGCGTCGTGATCGCCGAGTCCGACCTCAGTCATCAGGCGGCCGGAGAATCGGTGCCGGTGCAGCAGGTGTTCACCGTGCTCTTCTTCGTCTCCGTCGGGATGCTGTTCGATCCGGCCGTGGTCGCCCGGGCGCCGTTTCGGGTCGCAGGCGTCGCCGCCGTCGTGGTCGTAGGCAACACGTTCATTACGCTCTTCACTCTGCTCGGACTCCGCGCCCAGCCGCGCAGCGCCGCCGATGTCGCCGCCGCGCTGGCTCAAATCGGTGAATTCTCGTTCATCTTGAGCGCTCTTGCCGCGGCCCATGGGCTGCTGCCGCTAGAGGCGCGCAATCTCGTGCTTGCCGCGGCGCTTATCTCGATCGTGGTCCAACCCTTGGTATTCCGCGTCGCGGACCGCGTCGGCCTCTTCCTCGACACGCGCACTTTCCTGCGCCGATGGCACGTGACCCGGTCGCCGCCGCGGGCGTCGGCCGGCCATGGCTCGGAATTGGATGACCATGCGATCGTCGTTGGTCACGGCCGCGTCGGCAGCGTTGTTGTTGCCGCGCTGCGCAGCGACGGCGCGCCCTTCATCGTCATCGAACAGGATCTGCGCGCGGCCGAATTGCTGCGCCGCGAAGGGCTGCCAGTGATCTATGGGGATGCGGCGTGGCCCGAGGTGCTGGACGCGGCGCGTCCGGAGCGCGCGCGGCTACTCGTGATCGCCGTGCCAGGCAAGAACGCCGCGCGCCGCATCCTCGCCGCCGCCCGCCAAGCAAATCCCGGGCTCGATGTCGTGGTGCGAACTCATAGCAAAGAGGAGGAGGACTGGCTCACCGGGCGGTCGGTTGGATTGGTGGTCATGGGCGAGCGGCACACGGCTCGGGAAATGGCTGATTACGCCCGCCGCCGTTTCGCCGAGAGTGGGGAAAAGCCCATGAAGTCCTGAGCAGCGGCGAGAGCAAGAGGCCGCAACGTCGCCTAGCCCATGTCGGCGATTTCTTAGGGTCTCGTCCGGTTTTCAGCGCCGTAGCGCCCGATGCGCGAGCAGGACCTCGGGTTCGGCTGCGGCCGGGCCTTGCACCCAGAGCCCCGCGAAGCGCTGAGATCGCGGAGCTGACGCCCCCAGGCTCGATACGACACGGGCGGCAACCCGAACTGCCAGCGCTTGTCTTCGCGCACCATGCCGAGACGGAGGTCAAGAGCTCGCCCGAGGCAGCGCCGCCGCCAGCTTCGAGGATTTGGTCGAGAGGCAGCGCGGCAGCACGAGCTACACAAGAAGACGGCACGAATGCTGCGAAGCCCCTTGGCGAGCCGGGAAAGGAAGCATCGAGAGGGCGTCGGCTGCACCGAGCAGCACGACGCTTGGCGATGGGCAAAGTGGCGGACCGGACGCTCCTTCCGACCCTTCGCAAGCGGCGGGACGCCTGATGGTCGAACAAGAGTTGACTTCGGCCGGGCATTGCTCTAGAACCTTTCTAAACTAAATATAACCAAGTCGGTTGAGCGAGGGGACCTGTCGCTTAAAAGGAGGATGTCTATGCTTTGGAAGAAGCCCACCGTCGTCGAGATCGCCGTAGGCTTGGAGATCAACTCTTACGCCTGCGCGGCATTGTAATAGATCTCACATCTGTTCGATTCGCCACTCCGCCCCGCTTGGGCGGAGTGGCTCATCTGGCCGGCACCGGTTCTCGTCCTGCAGCCGCCGCAGTTGGCTGCGCCGACGAGAGGCGGTCGAGTTCTATGGCGCAAAGACGCATTTGTGCGCGAAGCCAAC
>JASHRZ010000166.1 GCA_030037055.1 Alphaproteobacteria bacterium | reverse complement strand
GCGTAGTGGTAGAGGTATCCCGTCTGAAGCCGGCTCGCCCGCACCGAGAGCCGGCTCGTGGTCGCGGCGACGCCATCCGGGCCAAGCCCGTCGATCACCGTGCCGTCGACGCGCTTCCAGAACGCCATTCCCAGCGTCATGGCCGGCCGCACGAGGAGCGCGTCGTAGAGCTCGTCGAAATACCACTTGTTGAGCAGAAAGAGATAGATCGGCCGCAGGCGGCGAGCGGCCACCACCGGAATCTCCGGCCGCCAGATATAGGCGAGCCAGGCCACGGCGATGCCGAGCAGCCCCATGGCGAAGGGCGAGAGCCCGACCCAGAGGGGCGCGTGATGCGCGGCCTCGAGGCTGGCATGATCGGGCAGCACCAGGATCGAATCGCGCCAGAAGTTCTCGCGCCCCTCGCCGACGAAGTCGTTGTAGCCGAGCCAGCCGGCGAAGATCGCGCCTGCCGCCAGCACCAGCAGCGGCAAGATCATCACCTGTGGCGATTCATGGACGTGCTGCATCACCTCCTGATCGGCGCGCGGCTTGCCGTGGAAGGTGAGAAACAGCAGGCGCCAGGAATAGAAGGCGGTGAGGAAGGCGGCGAGGGTGCCGACGCAGAAGGCGTAGACGCCGACGCCGCTGCCCGAAGCCCAGGCGGCCTCGAGGATCACATCCTTGGAGAAATAGCCGGCAAAGGGCGGAATGCCGGCAAGCGCCAGGCTGCCGATCCACATCAATGCGTAGGTCGCCGGCACCAGGCGCCAGATGCCGCCCATCTTGCGCATGTCCTGCTCGCCGGACATGGCGTGGATGACCGAGCCGGCGCCGAGGAAAAGCAGCGCCTTGAAGAAGGCATGGGTCATGAGATGGAAGATCGCCGCGGAATAGGCCGAAACGCCGGCGGCGAAGAACATGTAGCCGAGCTGACTGCAGGTGGAATAGGCGATGACCCGCTTGATGTCGTTCTGCGCCATGCCGATGCTGGCGGCGAAGAGCGCTGTGCTGGCGCCGACGACGCAGACCACGGCAAGCGCCACGGGCGCATATTCGAAGAGCGGCGACAGCCGCGCCACCATGAAGACGCCAGCGGTGACCATGGTCGCGGCGTGAATCAGCGCCGAGACCGGCGTCGGGCCCTCCATCGCGTCGGGCAGCCAGGTATGGAGGCCGAGCTGCGCCGATTTTCCCATGGCGCCGATGAACAGCAGGATACAGGTGATGGTGAGCGCGTCGACCTGCCAGCCGAGGAAGATGAAGGGCGTGTGCGCGAAATTGGGGGCGGCGTCGAACACGGTGCCGAAATGCAGCGAGCCGAACAGCGCATAGACGGCAAAGATGCCGAGCGCGAAGCCGAAATCGCCGATGCGGTTGACGATGAAGGCTTTGATCGCCGCGGCGTTGGCCGACGGGCGGTCGTACCAGAATCCGATCAGCAGATAGGAGCAGAGCCCGACGCCCTCCCAGCCGAAGAACAGCTGGACGAAATTGTCGGCCGTCACCAGCATCAGCATGAAGAAGGTGAAGAAGCTGAGATAGGCCATGAACCGCGGTATGGACTTGTCGTGCGCCATGTAGCCCACGGAATAGATATGGACCATGGACGAGACCACCGTCACCACCGCCACCATCACTGCGCCCAAGGGATCGAAGCGCAGCGCCCACTGCACCTGGAGCTCCCCGGTGTCGATCCAGGTGAAGAGATCGGTGGTGACGGGATGGCCGTTGAGCACCACCTCGACGAAGAGCACGACCCCGAAGACCGCGGCGATGCCGACGCCGGCGCAGGAGACGATCTGAGCGCCGCGATTTCCGATCCAGCGGCCGAAGAACCCGGCGATGAACGCGCCCAGAAGCGGCAGGAAGATGGCTGCGACCGTCACCGGATTAGCCCTTCATGAGATTGATGTCTTCGACGGCGATGCTGCCGCGGTTGCGGAAATAGACGACGAGGATGGCGAGCCCGATCGCCGCCTCGGCCGCCGCCACGGTGAGCACGAACATGGCGAAGACCTGGCCGACGAGGTCGTGGAGATGGGCGGAGAAGGCGATGAAATTGATGTTTACCGCGAGCAGCATCAGCTCGATCGACATCAGGATGATGATGACGTTCTTGCGGTTGAGGAAGATGCCGAAGATGCCCAGCGTGAACAGGATGGCGGCGACGGTGAGATAGTGGGCGAGACCGATCTCAAGCATGCTTACACCCCCTGCCGCGGCCGGACCTTGACGATCTCCAGCGTCGACGCGCGCCGACGCGCCACCTGCGCGGCGACGCTCTGCTTGCGCACGTCGCCGCGCGCGCGCAGCGTCAGCACGATGGCCCCGATCATGGCGACGAGCAGGATCATCCCCGCGGCCTGGAAGACGTAGACGTAGCGGGTATAGAGCAGCTGCCCCAGCGCTGCGGTGTTGGTGACGCTAGCCGTCGCCGGCGTCGGCGCGGCGATCGCCTTCATCACATCGGGCGCAACCGCCCAGGCGCCAAACACCAGCACAAGCTCGACCAGCAGCACCAGGCCCACCAGCGCGCCGATCGGCAGGTATTGCAGGAAGCCCTGGCGCAGCTCGACGAAATTGATGTCGAGCATCATGACGACGAACAGGAACAGCACCGCCACCGCGCCGACATAGACGATGACCAGGATGAGCGCCAGGAACTCGGCGCCCATCATCAGGAAGAGCCCGGCCGCGTTGAAGAAGGCGAGGATGAGGAAGAGCACGGAATGCACCGGGTTGCGCGCGGCGATCACCATCACGCCGGACGCCACGGTGAGTGCGGCGAAGAAATAGAAGCAGATGGCCTGGACGATCATCGGAGGCTCACCGGTACGGCGCGTCGGCGACGAGGTTGCGCGCGATCTCCGCCTCCCAACGGTCGCCGTTCGCCAGCAGCTTGTCCTTGTCGTAGAAGAGCTCCTCGCGCGTCTCGGTGGCGAATTCGAAATTGGGGCCTTCGACGATGGCGTCGACAGGGCACGCCTCCTGGCAGAAGCCGCAATAGATGCACTTCGTCATGTCGATGTCGTAGCGCGTGGTGCGGCGGCTGCCGTCCTCGCGCGGCTCGGCCTCGATGGTGATGGCGAGCGCCGGGCAGATCGCCTCGCACAGCTTGCAGGCGATGCAGCGCTCCTCGCCGTTGGGATAGCGCCTCAGCGCGTGCTCGCCGCGGAAGCGCGGGCTGAGCGGTCCCTTTTCATAGGGATAGTTGACCGTCACCGGCGGCTTGAACATGTATTTCAAGGTGAGCCACAGTCCGGCGGCGAGTTCGGAGAGCAGGACGGCGCGCGCGCCGCGATCGAGCATGGCCATGGGATCGATCTCTATTTCGGCAGCCAGCCCGTCGCCACCAGCACGCCGGCGGTCAGGACCAGCCAGAACAGCGACAACGGCAGGAACACCTTCCAGCCCAGCCGCATCAATTGATCATAGCGGAATCGCGGCACGGTGGCGCGCACCCAGAGGAAGCAGAACAGTACGGCCGAGACCTTGAGCGCGAACCAGAATCCCGCCCAGAGATGCGCGGCCAGGCCGGTGAACGGCGCCCAGTTGAACGGCGCGAGCCAGCCGCCCAGGAACAGGATGCTGGTCATCGCGCTCATCAGGATCATGCTGCCGTATTCACCGAGATAGAAGAGCGCGAAGCTCATGGCGGAATACTCGACGAAGAAGCCAGCCACCAGTTCGCTCTCGCCTTCCGGCAGGTCGAAGGGCGTGCGGTTGGTCTCCGCCAGCACCGAGACGAAGAAGACCACGAACATCGGCAGCAGCGGGATGCAGTACCAGACCGTGCGTTGCGCCTCGACGATGGCGGTGAGGTTGAGCGAGCCGGCGCAGAGCAGCACCGAGACGATGACGAAGCCCATCGACACTTCGTAGGACACCATCTGCGCCGCCGAGCGCAAGGCGCCGAGGAAGGCATATTTCGAGTTCGACGACCAGCCGGCCATGACGATGCCGTAGACGCCGAGGGAGCTGACGGCGAAGAGGTAGAGAATGCCGACATTGATGTCGGCGAGCACGACGCCCTTGTCGAAGGGAATCACCGCCCAGGCCACGAGGCTCAGGCTGAACGTGATGATCGGCGCGACAAGGAAGACGACGCTGTTGGCGCCGCTCGGGATCACCGTCTCCTTGAACAGCAGCTTGGCGCCGTCGGCGATCGGCTGCAGCAGTCCGAAGGGGCCGACGACGTTGGGGCCCTTGCGGAGCTGCGCCCAGGCCAGCACCTTGCGCTCGGCATAGGTAAGATAGGCGATCGCCAGCAGCAGCGGCAGGATGATGGCGGCGATCTCGACCACGGTGATCACCGCCGGAAGCGCATAGCCGTGCCAGAACTCAGCCATGGGTCCCCGTCTTCTGCCGGCTCTCAGCGCCCATCGCCGCCGCGCACGCCGCCATGGTCGGCGAGGCGCGGCTGATCGGATCGGTGCGGTAGAAATCGTCGATGGGATAGGCGAAAGGCTCGGCGGCGACGGCGCCGTCCTTGCCGAAGACGCCCCAGGGCGCCGGCACCACTCGGTCGGGGGCGGCGAAGACCGGGTTCGCCGCCTGCATGCGCTTGCGCAGCTGCGGCAGCGAGTCGTAGGGCAGCTTGCGGCCGAGCGCATCGGACAGCGCGCGCAGGATCTTCCAATCCTCGCGCGCATTGCCGGGCGGGAAGACGGCGCGCCGGCCGAGCTGGACGCGGCCCTCGGTATTGACGTAGGTCGCGTCCTTCTCGGTATAGGCAGCCCCGGGCAGCACCACATCGGCGCGGCGAGCGCCGGCATCGCCGTGATGACCCTGATAAATGACGAAGGCCTTGCCGAACCAACTGGCGTCGATCTCGTCGGCGCCGAGCAGGTAGACGATCTCGATCTCGCCGGTCTCGCATCCCTGGAGGATGGCGGCAGTGCCGCGCCCGCCCGGTCCCGGGATGAAGCCGAG
>JASHRZ010000011.1 GCA_030037055.1 Alphaproteobacteria bacterium | reverse complement strand
ACCCGGCGTGCCCGATCCGCATTACCACATCGTGCTCCCCCACGCGTCGAAGGCGCAGGAACAGCTGGTCGCGAAATAAATACCTGTCGGCGAGGAGAGGCCGGTCGGCTCGGCCTCTCCGCTGCGGCGATCACGAAGATGCCCGCGATGAGCACATCGCGCCGCGCGCTCCTGGAAAGCGGCCTTGACCCTCGGCGTCGCCGCGGCCAGGCTGGCGGCGGCGCAGGAGACGCCGGAAGCCGACAAGATCAAGCACGCCGACGCCAGAACCAGCCCAAAGGCCAGCAGCGTTGCGAGATTTGCCTGCAGTTCCAATCGCCGAACCACTGCAAGATCGTGCAGGGCCCGATCGTTCCCCACGGTTGGTGTCAGCTCTTCGCCGCGCGCGAGAACGCGCATTAGAGCCGATCGCGAGCAATGGGAATCGATGGGCGATTTCCGCCGAATCGGAATCGGCAAACGGCCAGTCGGCCGCGTGCCCGGGCCTACTTCTTGCGGAAAGCGTCGAGCGTCACGACCTCGCCGGCCTTTTCCACCGCCTCTTGCTTCTTGGCGGGGGCGGGCTGCGCCGGCGCCGCCTCCGCCTCGCTCGGCGCTCCCTGGAACTGCAGGCCGAACTTGACCGCAGGATCGGCGAAGGCGGTGATGGCGTCGAACGGGATGACGAGCCGCTCGGGCTTGTTCTGGAAGCTCAAGGTCACGGAGAAGCACTGCTCCGACACCTCGAGATCCCAGAACTGGTGCTCGAGCACCACGGTCATCTCCTCGGGATATTGCTGGCTGAGATAGTCCGGCAGCGCCAGGCCGGGAAAGCGGGTGCGGAAGGTGATGTAGAAGTGATGGGCGCCGGGGAGGCCTTTGGCGGCGGTGCGGGCGAGCGCTTCGCGAACCACGCCGCGCAACGCTGCTTCGACCATTTTATCGTATCGTAGGAGGTCTTTCACGATCGCGCGGCACCTGCCCGATTGGCGTCAGCGAAGTGGGGGGCTTCTGTTGCCCGGTGCCCCCCGGACCGCGAGTAGCTCTAGGCTGTCATCCCCGTCGGGGGATTAGGCCGCGAGTGCCTCATGTGCCACGTTATCGTTGGCACGTCAGGATTGGCCCGATATCGGCGGTACCATGCCGGGCGACGGCTCGCATCTTTACTACGCGCGTCGATCCTAATTCGCCCCCAAGCTGCGCCGTCCTAAGCGGCATATTGGGTTTGGTGGAGGCGCCGGGTACTGCCCCCGGGTCCGCTGCGCCTATTCCATGCACCGTTTATCGCCATAGTCGGTTGCCCGACGCATCAAATATAGGACTTTTCGCGGTCGGCGCAACCCAATGGCGCCCAATGGGCGCAGGCGCTCGAGTCGCGCTTGGAGCGACGGTTGGCCAAAGGTTAAAGTGGCGTTCCCAACGTCAGGAGCGCGCCGCCATGCCGCTGACACCCGAGCAGAAGGCCGAGATCGACCGCCTGCGCGCCGAGCGGACGCCGACGCGGCGCGCCACCGTCCCGGCGCTCGAGGAAATTCTCTACGAGCCGATCCCGGTGCTCGATCACGGCTTCATCCGCGTCATCGACTATATGGGCGACGACGCGGCGGTGGTCCAGGCGGCGCGCGTTTCCTACGGCAAGGGAACGAAGCGGGTGAGCGAAGATCGCGGGCTCATCGAGTACCTGATGCGCCACCGCCATACCACGCCATTCGAGATGTGCGAGATCAAATACCACGTCAAGCTGCCGATCTTCGTGGCGCGGCAGTGGATCAGACATCGCACGGCCAATGTCAACGAGTACTCGGCGCGCTACTCGATCCTCGACAACGAGTTTTACATTCCGGCGCCCGATCAGCTCGCTACGCAATCGAGCAACAATCGCCAGGGGCGGGGAGAAGTGCTGTCGGGGCCGGAGGCGCGGCGGGTGCTCGAGTTGCTGCGCGAGGATTCCGAACGCGCCTATCGCGGCTATGTCGAGATGCTCAACGAGGATGACAGCGGCGCGGTGCTCGATGCCGCGCGCCAGGGCCTGGCGCGCGAGCTTGCGCGCATGAACCTGTCGCTCAATTTCTATACGCAATGGTACTGGAAGACGGATCTGCACAATCTCCTCAATTTCCTGAGCTTGCGCGCGGATTCGCACGCGCAGTACGAAATTCGCGTTTACGCCGAGGCGATGATCGGCACCGTCGACAAATGGGTGCCGATGACCGCGGCGGCCTTCCGCCAGTACCGTTTGGGTGGCGCCCACCTCTCGGAACGCGGGCTGGTGGCGGTCCGTCGCCTCATCGCCGGGGAGACGGTGACGCAGGAGGAAAGCGGCATGAGCAAGCGCGAATGGGCCGAGCTGATGGAAGTGCTCGGCCAGAAGGGCTAAGCGCCGCCGAGCGCCGCCAGCAGCGGACCAAGCTCCCCGCGGAACGATTGCCAGCGGCGCAGGCTGCTGCGGTAGAGCGGGCGGCGCACCTGGTTCATGCTGGCGCTGCGCACCGTCCGCGCGGTCTGGTGAAAGCGCAGGCAGGCATCGTCCCAGGCCAGGCCGCAGAACGCAATCAGTCGTCGCGCTTCGCCCTCGAGATCGTCGACAACCCGTTCGTAATCCACCTCGATGAAGCGCTCGGCCGGCAGCGCCGTGCGCCAATGCGCCATCAGCGCGAGGTAGGAGCGGTAATAGCCCCCGAGCTCAGCCATGTCGTAGGAGAACTCTTGGCCGGTGGTGAACAGCTTCGAGTAGCAGGAGAGGCAGGTATCGACCGGGTCGCGCCGGCAATGAACGATGCGCGCGCCGGGCAGCGCCAAATGGATGAGCCCGGCATGGAGAAAATTGTTGGGCATCTTGTCGGTGGCGCGCAGCGCGCCCGGCGCCGGCGGTGCGGCCAAGGCGAGATAGCGCCGCCCCAGCGCGGCGATCCGCTCGGGCGGCAGCGTCGCGACGGCCGCGGGATAGACGCCGCCGAGCTCCCCCACCAGCCGCTCGATGTGGCGCGGCTCGCCGCCGCCATGGACCAGCGGATGCGATGCCAGGATCTGTT
>JASHRZ010000010.1 GCA_030037055.1 Alphaproteobacteria bacterium | reverse complement strand
CCAAAGGTTGCGAGCGCCCGCTTGGTCGCATCCGTCTCGGCTTCTTTGATGGCGCTCTCATGCGCCTCACCGATCGTGGCGCCCATCCCGTGCCCGACACCGCTACCCTCGCGGCAGACGATCGTATCGCCGGCGCGGACGCGGATACGGACCTTTGCGGCGTAGGCGCAGGCCTTGGGCTCGCGCTTAGCATCTTGCCAGATGCATTCCGCCGCCACCGTCTCGCGGTCCCACCCCTCGAAGCCGAAGACCCGGTTCGCCTCGGCGATCACGTGCCAGCCCTCGATATAGGAGAGTGTCATCCCGCGTTGCTGGCGCGTTCTGACGACCTTCTCGTTGAGCTTGCTCGACAGCAGCTTCACTTGAGCATCGGAGAACGGCATTAGCGTGTCCTCACGGCTATGGTCGTGGCGCCGTTGCCCAGCGCGGCGCCTGGGACCGCTTGGCCAGCGTTCAGCGCAGCGAGCAGGCCCTTGCGGTCCAACTTCGGCGGTTGCGGTCTCCAGAACGGGTCTGGGATCGCGCGCTCGTCGACCACAACGAGGCCCGGCGGCACCTGCCGCAATGAAGCGGTGAAATCCGGCTCGGTGAGCTTTTTGATGTCGGCCCGTTCCATCACTGAGGCGACCAGCGCCCGCTTCTTGTCGGCGCGAAATTCGATGCGGGCGAAGCGCTCCTGCATGTCCAGGATGCGCGTCCTCAGCGCCGCCAGAAGAGCGAGATCATCGAGGTGGGACCGTAGGATGCGCGCCAACAGTTCTGGTAAATTGGTCAGACCCTCTACAGTGTCACGCAGCGTTTCGTCGTCGATTTCCGGAAATTCAACCAATAGTTGCGCACGCAGCAGTTCATGCTGCTTCAGGTCTGTAACAAGAGAGGGGTCCATAGGCTTGTCACTCCCGATCAGGAAGGAACATAGTACGCAACTTTGCGTACAGTGTACGCAGGCTTGGTCTGGGAGTCAAGCTTCTCCTCGTAGGAGACCACATCTGTGATTACGCGCGCGCAGTTGAAGATGGCCCGTGCCGCACTGGGATGGGGGGTACGAGATCTCGCAAAAAAAGCCGGTGTGGCGGCTACGACAGTGAGCCGGTACGAGAATGGCGCCGATGCCTATGGTGATACGCTAGCAAAGCTTCAGCGCGCGCTCGAGGCTGGCGGGATCGTTTTCCTTAATGAGAATGGCGATGGTCCCGGCGTTCGTCTCAAGAAACGCTGATCCTGACGATATGCTACCGGGCGTCGGGGATGGCTTTCAGCCTCGAGTGATCGAGCGCGCCAATATGGCGGCAAGCCCCAGCGTTCGAAACACGGCACTCGCTTCGAGAATGGCCATTCGGGCGGGCACGCCGCCACGCTGCGGAAGATTCAAGCCGCGCTCGAAGCAAGGGGTATCGAATTCACCAATGGCAAGTCGCCTGGTGTCCGACTGATCGGTCGATGATTGGCTCGTTCCCGAATTCGCGAATGAGCGATCTAATAAAATAATTGGGATGCTCCGTAGGGAAAGATCGAGCTATGACAACCTCCAAATCAATCGCAGGCCTGATCGGGCCAACTCTCGTGGCGGGGGCCGTCGCTGTTTTACTGAACCTCGGCACCTGGCCCGCCCTGGTCGAGCAGGGCTTCCGCGATCCGGCACTTGTCTTCGTGTCGGGCTTTCCCTTGTTCGTCGCCGGACTCGCCATCGTGCGCGCGCACAATCGCTGGGAGGCCAAGTGGCCGGTGCTCGTGACCGTTATCGGCTGGCTCGCCCTTCTTGGCGGTCTTTCACGAATACTGTTTCCGACTCGGCTCGCCCCGATCGCGGTTCGAGCCGTTCAAAGCACCGGCGTTCTCCCTGCGGTGGCGATTGCGTTTCTGGTGGTGGGCGCCTTCCTCTCCTTCAAAGGCTACAGCCGAGAATGATGGCGATGCCGCTTAGGTACGCGGGTGGTTGGAGTCCATGATGACGTTCGAGCCATGGCAACTCGACATAGCTCTATGGGGAGCGGCAACTGGGACGATTGGCGTCGTGCTCGGCGTCCTCAATTACCGAGCCCAAAGGCAGCGGGATCGGCGGTCGCTCAGGGTTGAGGCAAAAATTTGTCCAATTCGTGACAAGCGCACCGGCCGATCACGCCAGGGTGTCATGATCCGCGTCGAGAACATCGGCCATCGCTCCGTCCATGTCGATCAGATCGACTTCCTTGTGTGGCGGCGCGGAGCGCGGATTGACGATCCGGCGTTGCTGAGCGATCCCCCTATTCCGTCTGAACTGACCAGCGGCAAGGGGCTGACCGCTTGCGTCGAAATACATGGGTTCGCGCAAACCTTGGCTGATATGGCCTTCGGGGTTCCGTGTGGCTGCGTCCACGGTGTGTCGACGGCGTGACGACGGAATACTTTGGGCGCGCTTTCAAATTCGATATTGCGAGATGGCGCCTCCCTCTATGAGATGGAGGCGCCCGCCACTGCGTCGCTTGCCTCGAAGCGATGCCGCGGTGCCGGCTGTCGGTGGGGTGCTCCGCATGAAGGCTTTCGCTGCCACGCTGGCCATGGTCATTGCGCTCTCGGGCCGCGCCCTCGCGTGGGGTGAGGAAGGCCATCGCATCGTCGCCGAGATCGCGGAGCAGTACCTGGAGCCCACCACGGCGCGCCAGGTGCGCGAGCTCCTCGCAATCGAGAACACCACCACCCTTGCGGAGGTATCGACCTGGGCCGACGAAATCCGCGGCCAGCGACGCGAGACGGCGCGCTGGCACTACGTCAACATCCCCATCCACCCCCCGGCGGGCACGCCAGCCGGCTACGACGCGGCGCGCGACTGCCCGCAGGGCGAGTGCGTAGTCGCCAAGATCGACGAGCTCTCTGCGGTTCTGCGCGACAAGGCCGCTCCGCCGCGCCAGCGGCTCGAGGCGCTGAAATTCGTCGTGCACTTCGCCGCCGACATCCACCAGCCGCTGCACTGCGCCGACGACGGCGATCGGGGCGGCAATGACATCCGTGTGGCCTTCCTTGGGCGGCAAACGAATCTGCATGCCGTATGGGATACGGCCATTTTAGCCGCTGCAAGGATCGGCGACGAGCGCGCCTATGCGCTAAGGCTGGCACGCTCGATCACACCGGCCGAGCTGGGCCAATGGCGCGGCGGCTCGGCCGCGGCATGGGCGACGGAGAGCAGCGACATCGCTCGGCGCCTCATTTACGGTGAATGGCCGCACGGGCCCGGGGATCTGCCGGCGTCATACGCCGAGAAGGCGATGCCGGTGGTCAGCCTCCAGCTCGAGAAGGCGGCCGTAAGGCTTGCGGCGGTGCTCAA
>JASHRZ010000165.1 GCA_030037055.1 Alphaproteobacteria bacterium | reverse complement strand
TTTGCCGGGCCGGCTTCTTATCCACGCCCTGCAGAATCTCGGGCTCGACGAGGACTGCCGGCGCATCTTGGCCGACCACGGCGTCGATCTCGACGCGGTCGCCGAGATCGAAGCCGATCCGGCCCTTGGCAATGGCGGTCTCGGGCGGCTGGCCGCGTGCCTTCTCGACAGCGTGGCCAATCTCGGTCTGCCCGCCTATGGCTACGGCATCCGCTATGACTGTGGGCTGTTTGCGCAGCAGATCGAGAATGGCTGGCAGGTCGAGCGGCCCGATCTTTGGCTCGGGCACGGCAATCCCTGGGAAATCCCTCGCCCGGAGCTGGTCTACCCTGTGAGGTTCGGCGGCCGCGTTATTGATCAGGGAACGCCTGCGCGCCCCGGCCACGCGTGGATCGACGGCGACGAAGTCGTGGCGACGGCCTACGACATGCCGGTGCTGGGCTACGAGTCACGGCGGCTCAATACATTGCGGCTGTGGTCGCCCCGCGCGGCGCATGAGCTCGACCTTCATTCATTCAACAATGGCGACCATGCCGGCGCGTTCTCGCGCAAGAACGCGATCGAGAGCCTGTCGCAGGTGCTCTATCCCGGCGACGCGGCGCAGACCGGCCGGGAATTGCGGTTCAAGCAGGAATATTTTTTCGTAAGCGCCTCGGTTCAAGACATTCTCCGCCGCTTTCTGCGTCGCAGGCGGTCCCTCGACCGCCTCCCCGACGACATCGTCATCCAAATCAACGACACGCACCCCTCCCTCGCGATCATCGAGTTCATGCGCCTGCTCCTGGACAGACATCACCTCGACTGGCAGCATGCTTGGCATCTTACCCGGCGGAGCTTTGCCTATACGAACCACACGCTGATGCCCGAGGCGCTCGAGACTTGGCCGGTACGTCTCTTCGAGAGCCTGCTGCCGCGACATCTGCAGATCATCTATGAGGTCAACGACCGGTTCCTGCGCAATGTTGCGTGCCGGCGTGCCGAGGATCCGGCGCTGATCCGGCGGATGTCGCTGGTCGATGAGGAAGGCGAACGGCATATCCGGATGGCTCACCTCGCCATCGTCGGCTCGCGCAAGGTCAACGGCGTATCGAAGGTCCACACAAGCCTGATGTGCCGGACGACCTTTGCCGATTTCGCCGCGCTCTATCCCGGCAAGATCGTCAACGTCACCAACGGCATCACCTTCCGCCGCTGGCTTCATGAGGCGAATCCCGAGCTGGTTGCGCTGATTCGCTCGCGCATCGGCGACCGGTGGTTCAGTCATCCCGACGAGCTTGCGGCATTGGCGCCCCATGCCGATGATCCGGCATTTCGCGCGGCTTTCCGCGCGGTCAAGCATCGGAACAAGCTGAGACTGATCGATCTGATCGCACGCGAATGTGGCGTCGCAGTCGATGCAGGCTCGCTCTTCGACGTTCACATCAAGCGAATCCACGAATACAAGCGCCAGCTGCTCAAACTGCTGCATGTTGTGGCGCTGTATGATCGCTTGCGCCACGACGCGTCTTTGCCGGGCGCATCCCGTGTCGTCGTCTTCGCCGGCAAAGCTGCCCCGGGCTATGCCATGGCCAAGCTCATCGTGAAGCTGATCCACGACGTCGCTCGGCACATCGACGGCGATCCTGCCGTCGCCGGTCGACTCCAGGTGGCGTTCATTCCGGACTATAGCGTCAGTAAGGCGCAGGTCATCATTCCCGCTGCCGATCTGTCCGAGCAGATCTCGACCGCCGGACATGAGGCATCCGGCACCGGAAACATGAAGTTGGCGCTCAACGGCGCGCTCACCATCGGCACGCTCGACGGCGCCAACATCGAAATTCGCGAGGCGGTCGGGGAGGAGAACTTCTTTGCCTTCGGCGCGACCATCGACGAGGTGGCCGAGTTGCGCGCCGGCGGTTACGATCCCCGGCGCTACTGTCCGGACGGTACCGAGCTCAAAGGCGTGCTCGACCTGATCGCTTCGGGTCACTTCTCGCCTGCGGCGCCGGATCTCTTCAAGCCCATTGTCGAGGGACTCACCGGCGGCGATCCTTACCTCGTCCTCGCGGATTTTGCTCCCTACCTGCAATGCCAGGAGCGCGTCGAAGCGGACTACCGCGATGTCGAGGAATGGACGCGACGCGCCATTCTCAACGTTTCCGGTTTGGCCGGTTTCTCGAGCGATCACGCCGTCCGCCGATATGCCGAGCTGGTCTGGAACGCGGGCCCGCGGGTCGGCGAGACCGCCTCGGCAGATCGAGCGGAGCCGCATGCCGCCGCAGCCGCCGAATGAGCTCGTGTCAGGTGATGAGCGAGGGCTGCCGGCGGCCGGTCTCTTCTTCAATGCAGGCCATTTGGCGTGCCAAGGCCGCCAGCTCCAGTAGCGCCTCCTGCGTATCAAGGTGCTGGATCGAAGGATCGCGCTCATAGCGCTCCAGATAGACGCGCAAGGTCGTTGCATCCGTGCTCGTGCCCGACAAACGGTAGATGATCCTGGCCTCCTCGCCGAAAATGATGCGGATGCCTTGCGCTTCTGCGACCGCGTGGTCCACCGGGTCGACATAGCTGAAATCATCGCAATGGCTTGCTTCGCTCGACGCATAGCGGCATCGGCGAAGCCGAGGCAGCCGCAAACGCAGATTTTTCATCAGCCGTCCCGCGGCCTCGGGATCGATTCCTTCGTAGTCGTGGCGCGAGTAGTAATGGCGGCCATAGCGCCGCCAGTGGTCGCGGACGAGCGACTCAACGGTTTGGCCTCGCACTGATAGAATGTTGAGCCAGAAAAGCACGGCCCAAAGCCCGTCCTTTTCCCGGAGATGATTTGAACCCGTGCCGAAGCTCTCCTCGCCGCAGAGCGACACCTTGCCGGCATCGAGGAGGTTGCCGAAGTATTTCCAGCCGGTCGGCGTCTCGTAGCAGGAGATGCCGAGCGCCGCAGCGACGCCGTCCACCGCCCGGCTTGTCGGCATAGATCGGGCAACGCCGGCCAGCCCTTGCTTGTAGCCCGGCGCGGACGTCGCGTTCGCAGCGAGAATGGCAAGGCTGTCGCTTGGCGTGACGAAGAAGCGCCGTCCCAAGATCATGTTTCGATCGCCGTCGCCATCCGACGCCGCACCCAGGTCCGGAGCGGAGGAGTCGTTCATCGCGGCGATTAGTTCTGCCGCATGAACGAGATTGGGATCGGGATGAATGCCGCCGAAATCGGGCAAAGGCTCACCGTTCACCACCGTCCCCGCCGGCGCGCCCAGCCGCCGCTCCAGGATTTCGCGCGCGTAGGGTCCCGTCACGGCGTGCATGCCATCGTATCGAAGTCGAAAGCGAGCCGAAGCGAATAGCCTGGCGATGGCATCGAAATCGAACAGGGTTTCCATGAGCCGGGCATATTCTTCGACGGGATCCGCGACCTCGATTGTCATCGCGCCGAGCGTCATCGAGCCCGGGCGGTCGATATTCGCGTCCGGAGCATCGATCGTTTTGTAACTGGTGATCTCTCGGCTGCGGGCGTAAATCAGTTCCGTCATGCTCTCGCTCGCAGGGCCGCCGTTCGAGCCGTTGTATTTCACGCCAAAATCGCCCGCCGGTCCTCCCGGATTGTGGCTCGCACTCAGGATAATGCCGCCCAAGGCAGCGCGGCTTCGAATAAGGCAGGAGGCAGCCGGCGTCGAAAGGATGCCGCCCCGGCCGATCACAACCTTGCCAAATTCGTTGGCGGCCGCCATCCTGACCACGGTCTGGATGGCTTGACGATTATAGAAGCGGCCGTCGCCCCCGAGGATGAGCGTCTTGCCCTGATGGGCCGGCAAACTGTCAAAGATGGACTGGACAAAGTTCTCCAGATACCCCTTGAGCTGAAACTCGGACACCTTCTTCCGCAGGCCGGATGTGCCCGGGCGTTGGTCCTGGAACGGCTTGGTAGGCACCGTGTCGATCTGCATCCCTCCTCCCCGATCAGCCCGCGCTCTGCTGGTCGCGCCGATGCGAGCGGCCGCGTGGCGCCAACAGGCGAGCCGCTAAAGCAACGCGCCAGCGCGCTATCGCCGCCGGCGGCGCGCTGAACGAACATTACTTGGTGGAAGGCGATGTCGTGTTGATTCAGGTCAACAAAGCCCGTCGACGTTGTCGCCCCTCCCTTCGGATCGGTCGCCAGGGCGCGCCCCGGCGGTGGCGCGCACTCTACCGCGTGGCAGACTGCGGCGCCCAACACGCTCGACAAAATTGGGGAGGATGCCATGAAGACGCGCGCGCGCTGCCGGCAGTGGCCGCGGCGGCGCTGTTGACATTTGCCGGCCCCGCCCAGGCGCAGCTGATCATCTCGGGGACGAAAAGCAAAGCTGGGACGCCGAGGGCAAGCAAGTCAACCGCCCGCCCGGCAGGGTATCGATCATCACATCGCCAACCCTAGCAAGCCGCGCATCGTCGCCAGCCTGTCGCTGACGAACACGGTGCTGGGGCCGCGGGTCAACCTCGCCATCACCCCGGACCAGAAGCTTGCGCTGGTCGCCAACGCGCTCGATGAGGGCAAGAACGTGCGCAAGGTCGGCGAGGCCGAAGTTGGCGCGCTGGCCGAAGGCGTCGTCTTTAGCCCGATGGCAAGTATCTCTATGTCGGAAACTTCATGGATGGCGACATCACCATTCTCCGCCTGAAAGGCGACCGGCTGATCCAGGCTGGGACCTC
>JASHRZ010000164.1 GCA_030037055.1 Alphaproteobacteria bacterium | reverse complement strand
AAGGCGGGCGCTTGACCCGCGCCGACGTGCTTGCGGCGAAGCCCGCGCCGGCGCCAACACCAGCGCCGCCATCCGCGCCGCCGACAACCCCCACCGGACCCCAGCCGGGCGAGACCCGCGTCCGCATGACGCGGCTCCGCCGACGCATCGCCGAGCGGCTCAAGGAGGCGCAGAACACCGCCGCCATGCTCACCACCTTCAACGAGGCGGATATGAGCGAGGTGATGGCGCTGCGCGAGCGCCATCGCGAAGGCTTCGAGAAGAAATACGGCGTGCGCCTTGGCTTCATGTCGCTCTTCGTCAAGGCCTGCATCGTCGCCCTCAAGGAGATCCCGGCCGTCAATGCCGAGATCGACGGCGAGGACATCATCTACAAGAACCACTACGACATCGGCGTCGCCGTCGGTACAGAGCAGGGGCTGGTGGTGCCGGTGCTGCGCGACGCCGACCGGCTGCATTTCGCCGAGATCGAGAAGCAGATCGCCGATTTCGGCCGCCGGGCGCGCGACGGCAAGCTCACCCTCGACGAACTGTCGGGCGGCACCTTCACCATCTCCAACGGCGGCATCTACGGCTCGCTGATGTCGACGCCGATCCTCAACCCGCCGCAATCCGGCATTCTCGGCATGCACAAGATCCAGAAGCGGCCGGTGGCGGTGGACGACAAGATCGAGGTGAGGCCGATGATGTATCTCGCGCTCTCCTACGATCACCGCATCGTCGACGGCCGCGAGGCCGTGACCTTCCTGGTGCGCGTCAAGGAATGCATCGAGAACCCCGAGCGCATGCTACTCGAGATCTGACCCCACCCCGACCCTCCCCCTCACAGCGGGAGGGGAACGAAAGAGACCGATGAAATGACCGAACAGGCTTACGAAGTCATCGTCATCGGCGGCGGGCCCGGCGGCTATGTCGCCGCCATCCGCGCGGCGCAGCTCGGCCTCAAGACCGCATGCGTCGAGAAGCGCGGCAGCCTCGGCGGCACCTGCCTCAATATCGGCTGCATCCCGTCGAAGGCGCTGCTGCAATCCTCGGAGAAATACGAGGAGGCGCGCCACGGCCTCGCCCTCCACGGGGTCAAGCTCGACGGCGTCGCGCTCGATCTGCCGGCGATGATGGCGCATAAGGACAAGGTGGTCGCCGACAACACCCGCGGCGTCGAGTTCCTGTTCAAGAAATACAAGGTCGACTACGTCAAGGGCGCGGCGCGCTTCACCGCGCCGGGCAAGCTCGCGGTAAGCCCCATCGATGGCGGGACGGCACAGGAGTTGACGGGAAACTCGATCGTCATCGCCACCGGCGCCGACGTGGTGCCACTGCCGGGCGTCGCCATCGACGAGCAGGCGATCGTCTCCTCGACCGGCGCGCTGTCGCTCCCCGCCGTGCCCAAGAGCCTCGTCGTGGTCGGCGCCGGTTATATCGGGCTCGAGATGGGCTCGGTCTGGCGCCGGCTCGGCAGCGCGGTGACGGTGGTGGAGTTCCTCGACCGCATCACGCCGGGCATGGATGGCGAGCTGGCGCGCAATCTGCAGCGCGTGCTGGCCAGGCAAGGCTTCGTCTTTCGCCTCTCCACCAAGGTGGTCGCGGCCAAGCGCGACGGCCAGGGCGTTGCCCTCAGCCTCGAGCCGGCGCATGGCGGCCCGCGCGAGGAATTGAAGGCCGACGTCGTGCTCGTCGCCATCGGAAGGCGGCCCTATACCGACGGGCTCGGCCTCGAGCAGGCGGGGGTCGTCACCGACAACCAGGGCCGCATCACGGTGGATGACGGCTTTGCCACCAACGTCAAGGGCATCTATGCAATCGGCGACGTCATCGCCGGGCCGATGCTGGCGCACAAGGCCTCCGAGGAAGGCGTGGCGCTCGCCGAGCGACTGGCGGGGCAGAAGGCCCATGTCAATTACGGCGCGATCCCCGCGGTAATCTATACCTGGCCCGAGGTCGCCAGCGTCGGGCGCGGCGAGGAAGAGCTGAAGGCCGCCGGCATCGCCTATAAGACCGGCAAGTTCCCGTTCTCCGCCAATGCGCGTGCGCGCGCCAATGCCGACACTGAGGGCTTCGTCAAGATCCTCGCCGACGCCAAGAGCGACCGCGTGCTCGGCGTGCACATCATCGGCCCCGATGCCGGCACGATCATCGCGGAGGCGGTGATCGCCATGGAATACGGTGCCAGCGCCGAGGACATCGCCCGCACCTGCCACGCCCATCCGACACTCAACGAGGCGGTCAAGGAGGCGGCGCTGGCGGTGGAGGGACATCCGATTCATATTTAGCAGAGTGGCGCAGGACACTCCCGACCGAAACGCCCTCCCGCAGGCGGCCGCGGCGGCCGCGAGCGGGGCGCTTGCCGCTTCGCCTGGCGCGCTGGTGGCGCTGCTCTGCCTCACCGAGGTGCTGGGCATGCTGGGCTCGTCCAGCTTCTCGGCGCTGCTGCCGGAATTCCAGCGCGAGTGGGGCCTCAACAACACCGAGGCCGGCTGGATCAGCGGCATCTTCTTCGCGGGCTACGTCGCGGCGGTGCCGCTGCTGGTGGGCTCGACCGACCGCGTAGATCCCCGCCGCATCTATCTCCTCTCCTTCGTCATCGCTGGCGCCGCCTCGCTCGGCTACGCGCTCTTCGCCGAAGGATTCTGGTCGGCGCTGGCGCTGCGCGCGCTGGCCGGAGCGGGGCTCGCCGGCGGCTACATGCCGGGCCTCAAGCTGCTCACAGACCGCGTCAGCGGGCCGCGCCAGGGCCGCTACATTGCCTTCTATACCGGGGGATTCAGCCTCGGCACCGCCCTCTCCTTCGCGTTCACCGGCGAGGCGGCTGCCTGGCTCGGCTGGCGCGGCGCCTTTGCCGCGGCGGCGGCGGGCGCGGCGCTGGGCTTCGCCCTGGTGCTGCTGCTGGTAAGGCGTGCACGGGCCGAGGAGCTGGCGCGCGAGGCCGCGTCCCGCAGCACGCTCGACTTCCGCCCGGTGCTCGCCAACGGCGCGGCCATGGGCTTCATCCTGGGCTATAGCGGTCATACCTGGGAGCTCTTTGCGCTGCGCTCCTGGCTCGTCGCCTTCCTGGTCCAGGCGGCGCGGTTTGCCGGCGATAGCGCCGATATCGCCAAAGCGAGCTGGCTCACCACTGCGATCGTGCTCATCAGCACCGCCGCCAGCATCTACGGCGCCGAGCTCGCCACCCGCTCCGACCGGCGCCGCGTCATCGGCCGCATCATGCTGCTCTCGGCGGCGATGGCGGTCGCGACCGGGCTCAGTGCCGGCGCGCCGGTGGCGCTCGTCGCGGCGCTCTCTCTTGCCTATCACATGGTGGTCATGGGCGATTCGGCGGCGCTCACCGGCGGTGCGGTGGCGGCCGCCTCGCCGGGCCAGCGCGGCGCCACACTCGCCGTCCATTCCATTCTGGGCTTCGGCTCGGGCTTTCTCGGTCCGCTCGCCGTCGGCCTCGTACTCGACCTCGCCGGCGGTGAAGGCTCGCGGCTCGCCTGGGTGCTCGCCTTCCTCACCATGGGCGCGGGCTCGGCGGCGGCGTTCGCGGCGATCCGGCGGCTTTGACGGGAAGGCGCGTTCGGGGCTTCGGCCGCTTAGGCGCGGCGATCCCGTCCCTCAATCCGCTGCCGATCGGCCGGCAGCCTGTTGAGGCAATGCGCCGGGCCGCTATGGTGCCGTCCCGGGACGCCGACAAACCGGGGAGGGCGGGATGCGCGGGCTGAGGGAATGGGTCGTCATCATCACCGGCGGGAGCGGCGGCATCGGCTCCGCGACCGCGCGGCGGCTCGGCGAGGAGGGCGCCAAGGTCGCGGTGCTCGACATCGACGGCAAAGCCGCCGCAAGCGCGGCCGCGGACGTCGTCTCGGCGGGCGGCGTGGCGCAGCCCTTCACCTGCGACATCACCGATTATGCCGGCGTCGCCCGGGCGGCGGAGGCGGCGCTCGGACCGGCGGAGGTTCTCGTCAACAATGCCGGCTGGAACGTGTTTCGCCCTTTCCTGAAGACGGCGCCTTCGGACTGGGAGCGGCTCATCGCGATCAACCTCGTGGGCGCGCTCAACCTGCATCACGTCGTGCTGCCCGGCATGGTGGCCCGCCGATTCGGGCGGGTGGTCAACATCGCCTCCGACGCGGCGCAGGTGGGCTCTTCCGGCGAGGCCGTCTACGCCGCGTGCAAGGCCGGGCTGCTCGGCCTGTCCAAGACGCTGGCGCGCGAGCATTCCCGACACGGCATCACCGTCAACGTCGTCTGTCCCGGCCCGACCGACACCGATCTCTACGCGGAATACCGCAAGGGCGCCGGCAATCCGGAGAAGCTCGACGAGGCCTTCCGCCGCGCCATCCCGATGGGACGGATCGGCAATCCCGCCGACCTGCCCGGCGCCGTCTGCTTTTTCGCGAGCGATGATGCGGCCTACATTACCGGACAAGTGCTGAGCGTGTCCGGCGGATTGGACCATGGCCGGCTGAGGCGGAGGACCCCATGACCACCTATGAAGACATTCTCTACGATGCGGCCGACGGCGTGGCCCGGATCACGATCAACCGGCCCAAGGTGATGAACGCTTTCCGCGCCAGGACCTGCGACGAGCTGATCCACGCCTTCAACCGCGCGGGCTGGGACAAGTCCATCGGCGTGATCGTGCTCGGCGGCGCCGGCGACCGGGCCTTCTGCACGGGCGGCGACCAGAGCGCGCATGACGGCCAATATGACGGCCGAGGCCTGATCGGACTGCCGATCGAGGAGGTTCAATCCCTCATCCGCGACGTGCCGAAGCCGGTCATCGCGCGGGTGCAGGGCTACGCCATTGGCGGCGGCAACGTGCTCGCGGCCTTATGCGACCTGACGATCGCGTCGGAAAAGGCGGTGTTCGGCCAGGTCGGGCCGAAGATGGGCTCGGTCGATCCGGGCTTCGGCACCGCCTATCTCGCGCGCATCGTCGGCGAGAAGAAGGCGCGCGAGATCTGGTACCTGTGCCGGCGCTACAGCGCGGCCGAGGCGATGGCGATGGGCCTCGTCAACCTCGTCGTGCCGCATGACCAGCTCGATGCCGAGGTGTCGCGCTGGTGCGCCGAGATCCTGGAGCGCAGCCCGACGGCGATCGCTATCGCCAAGCGCTCGTTCAACGCCGACAGCGACAACATCCGCGGCATCGGCGCGATGGGCATGCAGACGCTGAAGCTTTATTATGACAGCGAGGAATCGCGCGAGGGCGTGCGCGCCTTGACGGAGAAGCGCAAGCCCGATTTCCGCAAATACGCCAAATGACCGGAAAACGCGCCAGGGTCGGAGCGGGTCGGCTGCTCCCGTGGCGGTCGAAAGGAGCGGCGGCATGCCTGCCTCGCTGAGCGAGGAGCAGCACGCTTTCGTCGAGACGGCGCGCCGCTTCGCGCGCGACAGGATCGCGCCGCAGTATCAGAAGCGGGAGCAGGAGCAGCGCATCGATCCCGCGCTCATCCGCGAGATCGGCGGCCTCGGCCTGATCGCGCCGGAGCTGCCGGAGGCCTATGGCGGGCTCGGGCAGCCTGGCGTGACCAGCGGCCTCATTATCGAGGCGGTCGGCTATGCCGATGTCAACGTCGCCTATATCCAGCTCCTGGGATCGCTGACCGGCAAGATCATCGCCGAGCACGCCTCGCCCGAGCTCGCGCGGCGGTGGCTGCCGCGTCTCGTCTCCGGCCAGTCGGTCATCGCGCTTGCACTCACCGAGCCGCGCGGCGGATCGGACGCGGCCCATCTCGCGCTGTCGGCAAGGCGCGACGGCGACCGCTATCTGCTGAAGGGCGAGAAATCCTCGATCAGCATGGCGGACCAGGCCGACGCCTTCATCGTCTTCGCGCGCACCGGCCGGCCCGAGGACGGCGCGCGCGGGGTCAGCGCGTTCCTCGTGCCCTCCGATACCCCCGGCATCGCCCTGTCGCGCTACACCGATCTCGGCAGCAAGGCCATCGGACGCGGCTCGATCTTCTTCGACGATACGGCGGTGCCCGCGGCGAACCGCCTGGCGGCCGAAGGGGCGGGCTTCGTCCAGGTGATGCAGGGCTTCGATTTCAGCCGCCCCCTGATCGGGCTGCAAGTGCTCGGCTCCGCCCAGGCGTCGCTCGACGAGAGCTGGGCCTATATCCAACAGCGTCACGCCTTCGGCGGCGCCTTGGCGCGCCACCAGGGCGTGACCTTCCCGCTAGCGGAGGCGGAGACCCTGGTCGCCGCGGCGCGTCGGCTCTGCTATCATACGCTCCAGCTCAGGGATGCCGGCCGGCCGCACACCGCCGAGGCCGCCATGTGCAAATGGCTCGCGCCCAAGACCGCGGTCGACGCCATCCATCAATGCCTGCTCACCCATGGCCATTACGGCTGGTCGATGGACCTGCCGCACCAGCAGCGGCTGCGCGACGTCATGGGGCTCGAGATCGGCGATGGCACGGCTCAGATCATGAAGCTGATCATCGCGCGCGAAAGGCTGAAGGCGCCGGCACGGCAGGAATAACGCGAGGGCGCAAAAGACGCCCGCCACGTCAGAGAGGAAGCTCATGCTGCTCGACCAGGAGAAGGAGACCCTGTCACGCCGCCGCGCCGCGATGGTTGCGGGCGGGTATTGGCGCGATCACACCCTCCTCGATCATCTCGACCACGCCGTCGCGCGAACCCCGGACAAGACGGCGATCGTCGCTGTGCGGACCGAGACCGGCATGGAAATCCGCCTGAGCTATCGGGAGCTGCACCGGCTCTCCGACCTGGTCGCGCTCAGCCTCGAGGAGCGCGGCATCGGAAGAGGCGACGTCGTCTCCTTCCAGCTGCCGAACTGGTGGGAATTTTCGGTGCTTCATCTTGCCTGCCTCAAGCTCGGCGCGGTGAGCAATCCGCTGATGACGATCTTCCGCGAGCGGGAGCTCGGATTCATGCTGGCTCACGCCGAGGCGAAGGCTCTGGTGGTGCCGGCGCGCTTCCGCAATTTCGACCATGCCGCCATGGCCTCGGCGGCGCGCGAGAGGCTGCCGGCGCTGCGTCACCTGTTCGTGGTCGACGGCACGGGCGAGAGCGCGTTCGAGACGCTGCTCTCGCCGCGCGCCGGCGAAGCCGGCCGGGCCCGGCTGCGCGAACGGCGCCTGTCGGCCGACGATGTGATCCAGCTGCTCTACACCAGCGGCACGACCGGCGAGCCCAAGGGCGTAATGCACAGCTCGAACACCATGCTTTCGGCCCTTGCTCCCTTCGCCGAGCGCCTGCATCTGGGCGCGGACGACGTCATTCACATGCCCTCGCCGCTCGCCCATCAGTTGGGATTCATGTATGGCCTGGTCCTGCCGGTGATGCTCGGCGCCACCGCTCTTCTGCAGGACGTCTTCGTCGCGGAGGAGATGGTGCGCGAGATCACCCGGGAAGGGGCGACCTTCACCATGGGCGCAACCCCGTTCCTCAACGATCTCGCCGACTATGTCGAGCGGAATGGCGCCGCCACGCCCAGCCTGCGCATCTTCGTTTCGGCCGGCGCCCCCATCCCGCGCGCCCTGGTGACGAAGGCGCGCCACGTTCTCGGCGCTGCCATCATCTCCGGCTGGGGCATGTCCGAGAACGGCGCCGTCACCACCACCCGGCCCGAGGATCCCGAGGAGAAGACGACCACGACCGACGGCTGTGCCCTTCCCGGGATGGAGGTGCGTGTCGTCGATGCGAACCGACGGGCGGTCGGGGTCGGCGAAGAGGGACATCTTCAGGCGCGCGGCTGCTCCAATTTCATCGGCTATCTCAAGCGTCCGGAGCTCGGGGGGACCGACGCGGAGGGATGGTTCGACACCGGCGATCTCGCGCGCATGGACGCCGAAGGCTACATCCGGATTTCCGGACGCTCGAAGGACATCATCATCCGCGGCGGCGAGAACATCCCGGTCGTAGAGGTCGAGAACCTGCTGTTCCGGCATCCGGCGATTTCCGGGGTCGCGATCGTGGGATATCCCGACCCGCGACTCGGCGAGCGCGCCTGTGCCTTCGTCACGCTGCGCGAGGGCGCCTCGCTCGCCTTCGAGGAGATGGTGCGCTATCTCAAGGCACAGAAGATGGCCGCGCCGTACATTCCGGAGCGGCTGGAGGTGGTGCGGGAATTGCCGCGGACGCCCAGCGGAAAGATCCAGAAGTTCAAGCTGCGCGAGCTTGCCCGCGGCCGAGGGAGCTGAGCTGGGGAGAGCGCGCCGCCACGCTCGCCGTCCATTCTATCCCCGGCTTTACGGCGGCCTTCATCGGTCCACTCGCCACGGGCACGGGTTCGGTCGCGACGTTTGTGGAGATCGGGTCGCTTCGGGGTCGCCGATCGGCGCCGGAATGCCCTCACCTGGCGGGGGCTGCGTCTGCGTCAAGAGGGCCGGCCCATGGCCCGGCGCACCGCCTCGTGGTCTTTGACCCAGGCGAAGATCGCGGCGCTGCTTCCCGAGAGACGACGGGTCCAGCTCGACATCTTCAGCACTTCCTTGTCGGCGCCCCACCAATGTTCGACCACGACCATCAGAGACCAGGAGGACCTGCCGGCACGGACGCAGGTGAGGTGGTGGATCTCGACGGCGAAGGAATAGCCGCCGCCGGCGAAGGCATGGCGCTGGCGGCGCCAATCGACGCCGTCAACCTGCCAATGTCCGCAATCGGCGCTGGGAAGCGTCGCAAGGTGAACGATCTGCCAGCGATCGAGAAAACCGCGGCTGTTCAGATTGGCCATGATGATCTCCCGCAGCATCGGGCATGCTACCACCCGCGTCATCCCGAGGCCTCCCTCGCGCGCGCTTGATCGCGACGGGTTTTGAGACTATGGTGCGCCCTCGTGGGGATGGGGTTCCCCCGAAACCGCCCGAGAGGGCTGATGACTCCTGCCGCGCGAAGCGATGCGGCGGGGCATCGGCAGATCAAGCCCGCCGCGAGGCGGGTTTTTCGTTGCCGCCTTCGCGCGTTCCGGGAATCCACCCCGGCGCGGCCGGGAAGAAGGAGGGATCGGTGGACAATGTCTGGCTTGCTTCGGCGCTGTGGATCGCGCTCGCGCTTGCGGCGTCGCTGCTGTCGATCTGGGCGGCGATGTCGGTGGCGCTCACGGAGATCATCGTCGGCGCGGTCGGCGGCAATCTGTTCGGGCTGCCGCTCGCGCCCTGGGTCAATTACCTCGCGGGCTTCGGCGCGATCCTGCTGACCTTCCTCGCCGGCACCGAGATCGACCCGCAAGTGGTGCGCCGGCATTTTCGGTCGAGCATGAGCATCGGGATCGTCGGCTTTCTCGCGCCCTATCTCGGCGTGCTGCTCTTCGCCCGCTACGCGCTGGCTTGGCCCTGGCCGCAGGCGCAGATCGCGGGCATCTCGCTGTCGACCACCTCGGTCGCCGTCGTCTACGCGGTGATGATCGAGACCGGCTACAACCGGACCGAGCTGGGCAAGATCATCCTCGCCGCCTGCTTCGTGAACGATCTCGGCACGGTGCTCGCCCTCGGCCTGGTCTTCGCCAATTACAACCTCTGGCTCGCGCTCTTCGCCGCGGCGACCGGGGTGTCGCTGTGGCTCCTGCCGAAATTTGCCCCGTGGTTCTTCCGCAAGGTCGGCCAGCGCGTCAGCGAGCCGCAGACCAAATTCGTGGCCCTGGTGCTGTTCTTCCTGGGCGGCCTCGCCGGCATCGCCCGCAGCGAGGCGGTGCTGCCGGCCTATCTCGTCGGCATGGCGCTGGCGCCCGCCTTCCTCAGGGACCGCGAGCTGCCGCACCGGATGCGCGTCGTCGCCTTCACCATGCTGACGCCGTTCTATTTCCTCAAGGCGGGCTCGCTGGTGGAGTTCCGCGCCGTGATCACCGGCGCGGGGCTCATCGGCATGTTCCTGGCGATGAAGATGGCGACGAAGTTCGTCGGCATCCTGCCTTTGACCCGGCGCTTCAACTTCGTCCCGCGCGAGGGCATGTACACCACCCTGCTCATGTCGACCGGCCTCACCTTCGGCAGCATCTCGGCGCTGTTCGGCCTCACGAACCGCATCATCAGCCAGGAGCAATACACGATCCTGGTGACCGCGGTGATCGGCAGCGCCATCGTGCCGACGCTGATCGCGCAGAAATGGTTCCAGCCCGCCTACAAGCCGATGGCCGAGGAGGCCGAGGCGATGGCAAAGGAGGCTTAAGCCGTGTTCACCAGGATTGCGCAGGCCAATGACGGCTCGGAGCGGGCCTTCGCGGCGCTCGCGGCGGCACTCGATCTGGCGAAGCGCTTCGGCGCCGAGCTTCACATGATCTGCGTCGAGGAAATGCCGAGCTTCCCGGCGAGCATCGATGAGCTGGTCGAGGAGAAGGCCGAGGCGGACCATCGTTACGGCCCGGTCGTGCGCCGCGCCCGCGCGCTGGCGCAAGCTCAGGGAGTGAAGCTCGCCGCCAAGGTTGTTTCGGGCCATCCGGTCCAGCGGATCATAAAATTCGTCCAGGACGAGCGCTGCGATCTTCTCGTGATCGGCTTCATGGGACATTCGGCGCTCTATGAGCGGATCATCGGCGGAACCGCCGACCGCCTGGTCCGCCTCGCCCCTTGCGCGGTGCTGGTGGTCAAATGACCGCGGCGCGTCCTAATTTGAATCCCGACGCAAAAATCAGCTCGGTTGGTCTAAACCGCACGCGCTGCCGCAAAAAGGCTGTGCCGGCTCAAGTCCGGCAGCGGGCAGCATCTCGGCGGCGGCCATGTGCCCGAGAGCACGCCGCGAGGTGCCGAGGCCGACTCCGTTTATTCGGCCGCCGCAAGCGCCCGCTGGCGCAAGCCTGCGCGCGCCGCCGGTTCGCTCGGCCGCAGCGTTTCCCCCAACGGCGCCCCCAATTCTCCTGAGGGCTGGCGGCGCAGGACGGCGCAAAAGCGCGGCGCTTGCCAAGGCGCCTATTTCGCCTTGAGCTGGGCGATGGCGGCGGCGACCGCCGGGCGCTGATCGCTGCCGGCCGGCAGCAGACGTTGCGCGTGCTCGTAAGCGTCGAGCGCCTTGTCGCGCTCGCCGAGCACGCCATAGGCGCGGGCGAGCCGCAGCCAGCCCTCGAGATCGTCGGGCTGGGATTGAAGCCGGGTGGCGAGGCGCTCGACCATGCTGCGGATCATGGCCTGGCGATCGCTATCCGACATCTGCTGCGCGTCGGCGATGTCCTGCGCCGTCGGGCCCGGCAGCGCGCCGGGGGGACTGCCGACCGTCGGCGGCGGCGCAGCGGCGCCGGCGATGGCGGCGGCGATCCGGGGATCGTCGGGCTTGAGGCGTCGGGCGCGCTCATAGGCGGCGACCGCCTTGTCGCGCTCGCCGAGCACGTCATAGGCGCGGGCGAGCCGCAGCCAGCCCTCGAGATCGTCGGGCTGGGATTCGAGCCGGGCGGCGAGCCTCGCGACCATGCTTCGGATCATCGTCTGGCGATCTTCGTCCGACATCTGCTGCGCGCTGGCGATGTCCTGCGCGCTCGGCCCCGGCGGCGCCGCCGCGGCGCTGCTGGGCGGCGGCAGAGTAGGCGCGGGGATGCCGGCGAGGCTTGCCACTTCCTCGATGCGGCGGCGCAACTCCGCGCGCAGCTCGGAATCATTGGGCTGGTCGGCGGCGATCTTTTGCCACATCTCGATCGCCCCCTTGGCGTTGCCGGCCTGGGCCTCGGCGAGCGCCAGGTAGAAGCGTGCCGCAAGATCGGCGGGGTCGTGCGCTAGCGCGGCCTTGAAGGCCTGATGCGCCGCCGGCGTAACGATGCCGTCGGCCGCCATCACCAGCATCTCGCCATAGGCCGAAGCCAGCTCGCTGCCGCCGCCCATCAGGGACATGGCACGGCGATAGTCGTCGGCGCTCTTTTGCCATTGCTTGAGCTCGGCCTCGGTGCGCGCCAGCAGCAGCCATTTCTCGGCATCCGCGGGATTCGCGCTGAGATCCCGCTCGAGCTTGGCGGCGCTTGCCGCGAAATCGGCGTGGCCGGCCATGCCGTTGCCGCCGCCGGGCGCGGCATCGGGGGCGGGCGCGGCAAAGGGCTGATCCGGCACGCCCGGCGCGCCCAGTGCGAGGTAGATCAACGCCGCCGCCATCGGCAGGCCCAGGGCAAGGCCGACGGCCAGCCTCGGGTTCGCCGCGCTTTGCTGCTCGGCGCTCTCGCCCTTCACATCGGCGGCGAGCAGCCGCCGCTCGATCTCGAGCCTGGCGGTCGACGCCTCCCGCGCATCGATGAGGCCGCGCGCCACGTCGCGCTCGAGCTCCCGGAGCTGGTCGCGATAGACGGCGCGGTCGAAGGCGCCGCGCTCGGGCAGCGGGCGCGCGGTCCGCATCAGCGGCACCACCACGCTCGCAACCACGGCGACGGTCATCACCATGATCGCCACGGCGAGCAGCATTAGGCCTCAACCACCTCGACCGGTTGCCTCATAGCGCTCGCCGACCGACTGCACAAGGAAGGCGCCCGCGGCCGGGCAAGGACGCTTCACAGCTTGAACCGCAGCCGAGCGCGGGCGAAAGGCTCGCCCGAGCGGAGATCGGCGCATTGTCGGATGTGATCCGTTTGTTCGAGCCCTTATCGGGATGGCGAACCTAGAACCTGAATTTCACTCCGGTCATGAGCGTCACAATGCTGTAGTTGGGCGCCGGGTAGCCCGGGGTCAGGTACGAGATGGTGGTGGTGCCAGCTCCCTGGATCGGACCCGCGGTGTCGTTCCAGTCGTTATTCCGGAAATAGGCCCAGCTCGCCATGAACAGCAAATCCAAGCTTTGCGTCAGCTCGTAGTTGGCGGTCACCTTGAGGTCGTGCATCACCGAATTGATGTCGGGATAGTTGGACACGTTCTGATAAGACGCTGTCGGAACAGGCACAAACACGCCGTTGAATTCCCCGAACATCACCGAACCATAGGAGAAGGTGTATTCGGCTCCCAGCTTCAGCTTGCTGGTGACCTGCCAGTCGCTGCTCAGGCCGACGGTGTGGACGGCGCTGGTGTAATCGTTCTGAAAGTACCCGGCGGTCCCCGCGCAGGCGGCGGTGGCGGCTTCGGCGGCGGTGGAGCAGGCACCGTTGCCGACATTGTCAAAAAAAATCCGCTCATAGGTATAGAAGACATGGAGGTTCACATCTTCGGCGGGCCGATAGTTGATATCCGGCCCGGCGGTCAGGTTGTAGTCCTCCTTGACGCCTTCGCCGACGCCCGTAAGGGGATACCCCGTCGTGGCGCCACTGTCGGCGAAGGTCGCAGCCGGGTAATGGTAGTTCTCGTTCTTGAACTGGACGAACAGGCCGCCGGACAGTTCATGCGTCGCCATATAGTCGGCCCTGAGCTTGACCGCGTCCGATACCATGGGAGCCTGGTAGTAGGCGCCGGAGTAGGTCACTCCTGAACTGGCGCTGGTGACGGGGACCCCGGCAAGATTCGCCCACGGCAGGACATAGCTGAGAAAGCCGCTGCGTTCGGCATGCTCGTAGGAGAGCTTGCCGTTGACCTGGGGGCCGAGCGAGGACAACAGGGCGAGCGATTCGGTGTCGGTGATGTTGTGGCCGACCTGGGCGTTCTTGCGATCGACGTCATCGAACCGGTAGCTGGCGATCACCTTGGTATTGTATTCGGGGAGGATGCGGTACCCCAGGTCGAAGCCTGCATTCTGCTTCAGCCAGTCCTGCGGAACGACGTAGTATGGGGTGGTGAAGCTGGCGTCGCCTTCGCCCCCGGTATTGGTGCTGAAGACTTTGTACTGGTCGAGGTTGACCGTGCGTCCATCGAAGCCATAATAAACGCGTGCGTCGCTATTTTCGATGGGATGCGAATCCGCGCTAACCTTGCCCTGGTAAACGGCCGCGCTGGCGTTGAGGGAAGTCTTGCTCGTTCCCTGCAAGTTCGAGTTGAGGTTGCTGAAGCCGGGGACGACCTGGGGAAAAGGATCGGCGCTGTCCGGCGGGAAGGTGGCGTCCTGCAGTTCCAGGCCGGCGCGCAGGTTGAGATTGAGCCGGGTCTTCGGCACCGCGTTCGTCGCCGCCATCAGCGTGAGGTAGTGCGCTTCGTTGCTGGGCGGTTCCGAATAGGCCGCCGCCTCCGCAAACGGCTGGGTGGTCATCGACGACAGCTGGGGGAGGTTGATGAAGTTGATCCCGTCCGTGAATTTCGAATAGGTGTACTGCAGCACCACCTGGTTGATGCGCGTGTTGTAGGCGGCCGACGCATCGTAGCGGTCGGTGGTATAGTCGATCGGCATGGCAAATGCCTGGCCGCCATATTTCGAAATGAACGCCTCCTCCATCGTGCCTTCCTTGGTCTCGTGGCGGGCGGCGCCGCTGAAGGTCCAGTCGCCGAAGATGTACTTGAAATCGGCGCCGGCGATGTCGCGGCGCGTGCCCGTCTGGACGAGCTGCTCGGCGCCGGTCGCCGTCAGTTGGGGAACGGTATACCCGGTGATCGGGCCCGCCGCGGTGGCGGTCGCGCCGCCATAGGACGGAATGCCATTCAGAACCCCTTGGCCGCCGTGAACGGTGTAAATGGAGTCGATGACGTTTCCCGTGTAGGTGATGGCGTCGTAATAGGCCCCGGCCTCCCAGGTGCCCTGGTTGCCCGCATGGAGGCTCACCGCGCCGCTGTTCGTCAGAGTGTTGTTGACGCTGGAATTAAATTGGCGGGAGCTGCTGCTGGTGTTGCCGGTGCCGAAGTCTTGGCCGCTCTGGAAGATCAAATTGTCGCCCGTCAAATTATAGTAAAAGGTTCCGCCGGAATCCCACGGCGAGCGGCCATACAGGAAAAATTCGCCTAGGGCGTCGGCGCCGGTGGTGTTGATGCCGGAGTAGCGGCCGGCCTGGCCCGCGTCCCTACCCATGACCCCCATCACGCCCACACCGACCTCGCCGTTGACCGGCAGGGTGCCGAGCAGGCCGGGATCGGCTGCCGGCGCCGCGGCCGTAGCGCCGGCGGGCGGCGTGCCGGCATTGGTCCCCGTGTCCTCAGCGAATGCGGCCAATGGCGAGAGGCAAGTGCTCGCCAGTGCGATGACCTTGAGCGCAGTCCGTTTCATTTCAACCCCCTATGCACATACCATCGCACCGGCGGAAGAAAGCTCGCCTCAACGCATCAGCGGAAGAAGAAAGCGCCGCTCGGGCTGTTCGACCCGTGGACCTGCGAGTGGCAATTGACGCACTGTCTCTGATTCGCCAGAGCGGAATTGACGAAGCTGCTGCCGATCGGCGAGTGGTACGGGATCGAGGCCCGTCCGCCGAAGGCGCCGCCGCTGTTGTTGCTTTCCGCGCTATGGCAGGACGAGCACAGGAAGTTCATCCGCTCCTTCATCAGGCGCGCTTCGTTCGAGCCGTGCGGCGTGTGGCAGTTCATGCAGTTGTCGCGCACCGGCTGATGTTCCCACAGCAGCGGCCCGCGCTTTTCGGCATGGCAGTTGTAGCAGGTCTCGTTGACGGTAAATTCCCTCAGCTGCTTGTCGGCCGGCGAACCGTGCGGATTGTGGCAATCGGAGCACACCACCTTGCCTTCGCGTATCGGGTGGTGCGAATACTCGAACGACTCGGCTCGTTGCTGGCTGTGGCAGGTGAAGCAGACCTGCGGCTGGCTCACCTTGACCAGCACGAGATCCTTCGGCAAATGCGGGTTGTGGCAGTTCGCGCAGCCGATTTGGTTCTGCTGGTGCGGGCTTCCCTGCCAGTTCATCCGCAGGCCGGACTCGTGGCAGGTCAGGCACATTCCGTTTTGCTTCTCGACGGGCGAGGCGTGGGGACCGCTGAACACCACGCTCGGCGGCGGCTTGTTGCGCCCCCTTCCTAACGAATGCGCCTCGCTGGGGCCATGGCAGGTTTCGCAGTCATGCTGGGCGAAGGGGGTGCGCGAGTCGCCTTTCACCGCATGCGGTGTCTGCAGGATTCCCCTCACCGGGGGTTCGTCGTGGCAATGCATGCAGGCCTGAACGCCCCCCACGGTATAGGTCGCCCCTGGCGGCTCGTCGGCGGCGCGCGTCGAGGACGCCCAGAGCGCGGCGCCCAGCACGCCGAGGAAGGTCATTGCTAGCCTGATCTTGCCCACGGTTCCCCCTCCCGCTGCGGCTGCCTTGCCGCGGCGTTGAAATCGGCGCTCATGGTGTCGAGCTTGCAGCAATAGCGGGCGCGGAACGCGCGCCGAGAAGCGCGTCGTCGCCTGCGCCCATGCGATGAAGACGGCGCGAGGCGCTGCCGGAAATATCCCGGGACCCCGCGCAAAGTGCTCACCCCCACCGCCGGCATCGTCCCCTTTCCGCGCCGATGAAACGCCCGCATCACGAGCGGCCCCCTTTGGCCGCCACTCTTCCAGCGCGCCGAGCGTTCGCCGGTTCACAATTCCATTACTTTTTAGTGTCCGCCTCGCATGATCCTTTGGTAGTACCAGCGTTTGAAACCGGCATGATACCAGAGTGGTTGCTATCCCTCCTTGGGCAGGTGGTGGGCGATGCCCTGATGGCAATCGATGCAGCTCTTGCCCGATTGGCGCAGCTCCTCTTCATTGTGCCGCCGCTGCGCCTGCTTGCTCTGCGCCGCCAGGTCCATGGCCTCGAAACTGTGGCAGTTGCGGCAGGCGCGCGAGCCAGACGCCCGCAGGCGCCCCCATTCTATCTCGGCCAGCTCGCGCCGCTTCGCCTCGAACTTCTCTTTCGTATCGATGGCACCGGTAAGATGGCCCCAGAGCTCGAAGGTCGCCCCCACCTTGCGGATGAGCTTGTGTGTCCAGTCATGCGGCACGTGGCAGTCGGAGCAGATCGCGCGCACGCCGAAAGGGTTCTTGTAGTGGATCGTCTCCTTGTACTCCTGATACACGTTGTCGTACATCTCGTGGCAGGAGGTGCAGAAGGCGAGCGTGTTGGTGGCCTCCAACGCGGTGTTGAAGGCGCCCCAGAAGACGATGCCGCCGATAAAGCCCGCCGCCAGCAGGCTCGCCAGCGAGTAGCGCACGCTCGGGCGGCGCAGGATGTCGATCACCCGGTGCAAGAGCCCAGGCCGCTTGGTGTTCTCCGCCATCCGTCACCCCCC
>JASHRZ010000163.1 GCA_030037055.1 Alphaproteobacteria bacterium | reverse complement strand
GCAGCGAGCATACATCCGATGTTGCATTCCTCCTTGCGCTTCGCAGCTTAACATGTTTGGCAATCCAAGCTGCTTGATCCACATCAAGGGGCGAAGCGCGAGCGGCGGCTATCATCTTCGCCGACAGGAACCGTTCCCACATGCGATAAACGCCGCGGTCACGTGCGCTATGTCCGAAGCATGGCCCCCCTCCGTCGGCGCCGAGGCGAAGATGCGCTCCCCACGCATCATGGCCCTTGCCTGGGGGAAAATCGAGGTAGAGGGTGCCGGGACGTTCAGGGATGCCAAGCTCTTTCCCGGCGGCGCCAGGGAGTGGGATTGGCGCGAGACGAGGACGGAGCACACGCCCGGCATTCAGCCCGCCGATGTGCGCGAGCTATTGGACCGCGGCGCTACGACCGTCGTGTTGTCACAGGGTATGTTGAAGCGGCTGGGGATCTGTCCCGAGACGCTCGAGCTGCTCAAGCAGCAAGGCGTAGGTGTGCGCGTGCTGCCGACGCAGGATGCCGTCGGCCTCTACAATGACTTGCGCAAGACGGAGCAGGTCGCGGGACTGTTTCACACGACCTGCTAGCGGCGCCGATCGCGGCGGCGTTCCAACCATGATCCCTCAAAATCACCCACTCGATTCCCGGAAGACCCGATTAGAAAAGGGGTCGCGCCGCTGGGCGATTGCGAGCCCATCTTCTGCGCGGGTAGAGCTGAGGAGGCCCCGTCGACCGGTAAAGCGCCACGGCATCGTGCGCCGTCGGATGATCGGAATCGACGCTTCAGGAAATCGCCGGAACTCTCGCGCCATTGCCGGACGACCGGCCCAATGCCGCAACGGCGTCGTGAAGCCGGTCAGCAATCGCCTGGGGCGGCGTCTTTCCTTCGACCAAAAGCATATCGGGCGATAGCGGCTGGCCGATCATAATTCGGATGCGGCGGAGACGTGGCAGCCGCCGCGATCGCGGCATTGCATCGAAGGACCCTTCGATCCAGGCAGGAACGGCTGGCGCGCGGGTTTCTGCCAACAGTCGGCCTATTCCAGGCAGGAAGTGCTGAAGCCGGCCATCGGGCGAACGCCATGATTCCGGAAACCAAACCAGGATTTCGCCACGGCAGAGAACTTCCAGGGCGAGAGCAAGGCTCTCACTGGGCTTCCGCTCATCGACAGGAAATACGCGAAGCGCGCGCCAGAACGAATAGAGCCAGCGTCGAGTAAAGAGGCGGGCTGCATCGCCACCCCAATGGACTTGGCGCATGCGATGTGCACCAAGCACCGCCGCAACCAGCAGCGGGTCGAGGTCGCTCTGGTGATTGGCGACCACCACATACGGCCCGCAGTCCGGCAGGTTCTCCAGACCAGTCGACGTCAGGCGGAACAGTATGGGTGTCAGCAGCGCGTTCGCTTGATAGATAAGGCTCGCAACGGCACGAAGCATGGGGCCGGCGGGCTTGAGCCAGTACCCTAGCCTTGCCTCGGGCTCGCGCGCTGCCTCATGCCTGCGAACCGCGGCGATCTCGACAGTCCGACGCAGCAGATCGCGCACGGTGAAACACTCGCCCGCGACTTGTTCGTCGAGACGAAGTCCTAGTCGCTGTTCGATCACCGCCCCGAGAGCAACCCATTCAAGCGAGTCGATGCCAAGATCGAGCAGAGGGCTCGCATCGAGACTCAGTGGTCTTCGCGGATAGCGGGCCTTCAGCAGGTCATAGAGAGTGCGCGCCGGTTCATGCTCAAGCAGTGCTTGGTCCTCGGGAGCGACGGCGGACGGAGGCGTTGGTGCCACTCCCGCCTGCGCCTCGTCGTAAATCGCGGGAAGCCGGAAACGCTCGTATTTCCCTAGCCGCGTTCTCCGCAAGGGCTTCCGCAACAGTCGATAGCCGGCAAGCCGCTGGTAGGAAGGCACCGTCAATGCGCTCGTCGACAGCGCGACGCGCACGACGTCCTCCACCCGTGGAGATCCCGAAGCGCGGATTGCCTGGAGATCTGGCAGAACCAAGGCCACCAGGACGCCGCCGCGCTCCAGGATGGCGATCTCCTGAATATAAGGGCTTGTCGCATAGAGCTTTTCCAGCTCTTCGGGATGCACCTTCTTACCGCCGCCGAGCACGATTGTTTCCTTGATCCGGCCTGTGACGTAGAGGAACCCATCGTCGTCGAGCCGCCCGGTATCGCCAGTCCGAAACCAGCCGTCCGAGGTGAATGCTTCGCGGTTGGCTTCGTCGTTGTTCCGGTAGCCGCTAAAGACGGATGGGCCGCGCAACTGGATTTCGCCGTCCGCGCTGCTGTCCGTGGCTGCGATCCGGACCTCTCCGCCCTGAAACGGGCGTCCTTCGCTTCCCAATCGTTCGCGGCCTGGAAGATTGCCAGTAAACGCGGATGCGGTCTCGGCCAGGCCATAGCCGCTCCTTACCGTGAGGCCAAGGCCGACGAGCAGCCAGAGCAACTCGGGTTCGACGTAGGCGCCGCCTGACACGAGCAAGCGAAGCCGCGGCCCCAAACGCCACCGGACCCACGCCAGCAGCCAACGGCCGGCAGCGATTCCAAACCGTTGACGAAGCCAGATGCTGACCCGCAGCGACCCGTGATAAGCCGCTGCTGCAGCGCGCCCTCGCGTTGCGATCCCAGCTTCAAGACCTGCAGCGAGAGCGGCATAGAGTCGCGGCACGCCGATGATCGTCGAGACCTCCGCGACCGACAGGGCTTGCAGGATCTGGGGCCCGCCGACGCCCTCCGGGAAAACGATCGCTGCGCCAGAGGAGAGCGCCGTAAGAAGTCCGAGGACGAACGGGTAGACATGGTGAAGCGGCAGCGGCAACAGGACGCGGTCCTCCGGGCCGACCAAATGTTCGGCGGTGAGCGCGCCGACATTTGCCCAGACTTGCGAACTCGTGAGAGTGAATGCTTTCGGCGCGCCCGTCGTGCCGGAGGTGTGCACGAGCATCATCGGCGCGTCCGGATCGACCGCCGGCAAGGGCGTTGACCGCGAACGGAACAGGGTTCGACACGGTATCGTGCCTGGGATAGACACATCGTCCAGAACGATGAGCTGAAATGCTGCGTCGATGGCGCGGAGCCTGTTCACATGGGCCGCGCTCGTGAATATCGTTCGGCATGGGGTGTCTTGGAGGGTCCGCTTCAACTCTACGACAGTCGAGAGTTCATCCATCGCCACGGCCAGCGCACCGACGCAGCCGAGAGCGAGCCGCGCGATGACCCAAGCGAAGCCGTTAGGTGCGATCAGTCCCACCGGTTCGCCCGGCCGCACGCCCGAGTCACAGAGGCCGCGGGCCAACGCCGTGGCTCGACTGCTGAGGCTGGCGCACGACAGTCGCTGCACGGTCTCGCCCGAGACCGATAAGAGGCACGGCCTCTCGCCGCGCTCGGCCAGCTCGCCGACAAGCCTTTGGATGGTCCAGCCGCCGTTCATCGGCCTGTCACCGCCACCAGCAAAGCCGGCCTGCTTGCGCTCGCGCCGCGCATCCAGGATATCGGCGGGCCGGTTGTTCCGCGCCGAGGCTACGCAGCCGAGGCTTCGGTCGCGTTGACACAGGTCAATGCGGCGGGACCGATCTCCGCAGCCTCCTTCACCAACGACAGCTTGGCGGCGCCGGATCGCGCCGTCTCACGCCGGTTCGGTCTCGGGCATCAGGCGCGGCTCAAGCGCCTTCAGCCGTCACACCTTTGCCTGTTCCATGGCATCTATCCCACGCGGATTGGCGCGAGGACGCCGGACTTTCATCCGGCCGACATGAGATTGAAGCGCCAATGCGCCCTTATAGGCATAGGGACAAGGGACGCGCCGCGGCAGCGAGGTCAGCACCATGAAGCTCGCGAGACCGGGAGGCCAGAGCGCTTTTGCGCAAGGCTGGTGCCGGCCGGCTCGTCGGCGCGCTGATCCAAATCAACGCGCAGGATGCGCGATCGCGCCTGGACCAGGCTTACGGTCAGATAGACACTCATGGGATCATTCAGCCCGGACTCAACCTCGAGCGCCGCCGCAACGCGGAACGGGACGGCAGCTTGAGACATCCGAAGGAGGACAGAAACAGCCGCCGCGTCCGTCGGCGCCGTGGCTGCCCCGAGCAGAGGCGACTCGGGCCAGGACATCCCGAACATCAGAACGGCGGCAACGCGAACAACGCCCGCGCTGATCGCGACCCCTATCGTGGCCAGGCTGCTGGACTCCGTGCTTAGGCCACCTTCGAACAGGATCCTGCGAGCGCCAAGCTTCCGATAAGGTAGGCGGTTCGGAGATCTGTGAACCGGATGCCGCCTGGGCCGTCCTCCCCCGCCAGCATCCCGACGCCGATGAAGACCAGCAGTAACGGCATGTCGATACGCGCAGAGACGAGCCCCGCAAACGTGGCGAGCGGGCAGAGAATGCCCGCTACCAGGATGACCGTTGCCACTGGCTCATCTAACAATGGGTGCCGGATGCCCTTCTCATCGCTCGTATAGCCGTAGAGCTTGCCGAAGCCCCATTTCAGCGCCGGATGAATGCCCATTTTCTTCTCCAACTTGGCAAGTGCGGGCGCTAGCGTGGCCGCGGACGGGTCGAGCGTGCGAGCTACCGCTTCGACGGCCTGCATGCTCTCGCGGATGCTGTCGCCGTACTTGCCCTCGGTCAGCAGTGATCCGGCGCTGCGCAAGTGTGCGCGCGCCCCATGTAGCTCGGTACCGCTTAGATCAGCGTAAGCGCGCACAACGGTCTGACGCTCGGCTTCTGATGGAGGGCCTAACTGAACAGCAAAAATCAAAAGTCCGCCGCCGCGCTCAGTGGTTAGCCGACCTCTTCGTTCGCGAGCGACAAAAGGCCAAAAAGCTATTCTGCGACGATTGCGGGTTCGACCCCACGACCCGCACCGATGGCACGGGCGTCAAACCTCGCGCTTTACTCGACGTCCACCACATTCATCCCTTAGAAGAAGGACTTCGACGCACGTGGCTCACTGATTTCAAATTGCTCTGTCCGACCTGTCATCGCTTCGCCCACGCCATGATGCGCGCTACTGGCGGAGAAGCGGCATGACGCGTACACAGAAAAAGGTTCGCGTGCTGTTCGAAGCCTTGCAGAATAGCCCAAAGCAGCTTTTCCCAGGCGAAGGCGGTAGGCTCAATGTTTCGCACGCCCCGGGCGTCTATGTGATCTACGATCCGCGTGGACACGTCGTCCATGTTGGCGCGACACCGCATGGCAAGCGCGGTTTGGCGCAGCGGCTCAGAAATCACTTGCATGGCGCGTCGTCTTTCGTTGAGCAGCATTTGAACGGAAAAGGCTCTCGGCTACGGCGAGGATACAGTTTCCGCTGTCTCGCCGTTCGTAACGGCAAGCTCCGGGCTTATCTCGAGGCTTATGCGATCGGCAGCCTGTGCCCGGCCCATATCGGGCTTGGCGCGTCGCGTACTCGGCTCTCATGAATCTCGAGAACCTTTCCATATTGATTGAAAGATTGCGAAAGGAAGCGATCGGCGAGCCGCAATGGATCGCCGAAAATGAGGTTCTTGAATATCAGGAACACTCGGCGAAGGTTGTCGCGATCCTCAAATTGGTGCGGGCCATGCACGGGGTCAGTTCCCTCGGGCTGCTGTGCTCCAAAGGCCTATTCATCGACGCCGGCGCGATCATGCGGAGCGTGAATGACTGCGCTAGCGAAATATATTTTTTGCTCGAGAGCTTCCCGAACGCTTCTGATAAGGTCAATCAATTCGTAGAGGGGTTCTTCGCTGCAACGATAGACGGCTATCTGTCAAACGAGACCCCTCCAGTGGAGAGCAAGAAGGTCAGAAGCGCGGTTGTTCGCGTACTGAAAGGCCAGCATGATGATGCCACCCGCAAATTGCTCGAGAGGATATTCGTTGCCTTCTCGGGGTATGTGCACGCGAGTTACGCGCACATAATGGAGGTCTATAACGGAGCGACAGCGGCCTTCAATTTGCGAGGCGTTCCATCGGAAACCCAGCGCCGAATGAAAATGGAGTACGTAGAGGTGGCCGCTGTCACCGTTGTGCATGCTGGGGCGTTCATCGCCAAGACTTTAGCGCTTGCGGAGCTACACAACGAATTTATGCGCCTCGATCTGTCCTGAAGGCCCCTCTGTCCATCGAAATCTATGTACTCGCCGAAGATTGGGATTAGGGCGTCAGCCGTCGAAGGCGTGTAGTTTGGCGATTTTGACAAGAAGGCATGGGAGATGGAAAACGTTCTTGCCGATATCGATGCCGACCGTGGTGGCGGTGGATCGCGTTGATTGACGAGGCATGGGACGGCTCGTTGTGATGCTAGTTCCCGGCAAGATGCAGCGTCTTGCGGGTAGTGGCACGGCCGGGCCATCCCATTATCAGAAATCTATGGTGCGGTGGCCCTATCTCTCTTCGTTCGGCCGTGGAGGCGGCATCGTTTGACACTCTCTAGTCTCTCTAAATAGAGTTTATCGGCTAACTAAGGAGGAAAATCATGTCGCTCGACCGGCGTCGTTTCCTGCAAAATTCTGCGCTGCTGGGCGGTACATTGCTTTCGGGCGTCTCGCTCGCGCACCGACACGCACACGCCGCTGAGCGGATCGAAGTGCCAGTGGTGGACGAAGTAATCGTGCGCGAGATTACTGACAATTCGCACGACCTATTCGCAAAGAGCTTTGAGGCACCCGGGCTCGCGGTGCAACGCACAGGCGTTCCAGAGGCGCCGCAAGGGAAGACCTTGGGGAGCGAGTGGGGGTTGGCCCTCCATATTGAATCGCGGAAGGCACAGGAGCGCCGCCGCTATCTCCT
>JASHRZ010000162.1 GCA_030037055.1 Alphaproteobacteria bacterium | reverse complement strand
CCGGCGGCGCCGCCCACCGCATGCACGCCGAAGGCGTCCAGCGCGTCGTCATAGCCGAACAGCGCCTTGACCCAAACCGCTCCCAGATAGCAGCAGATGCCGGCCGCGACGCCGATCGCCAAGGCGCCGGCCGGGCCGACGAAGCCCGAGGCCGGGGTGATGGCGACGAGGCCTGCGACCGCGCCGCTGCAGATGCCAACGACCGTCGGCTTGCCGCGATGGCTCCATTCGATGAGCATCCAGGTGAGCGCGGCGGTAGCGGTGGCGATCTGCGTCACCGTCATCGCCATCCCCGCCTGCAAGCCGGCGCTTACCGCCGAACCGGCGTTGAAGCCGAACCAGCCGACCCACAACAGCGAGGCGCCGATGAAGGTGAGCACGACATTGTGCGCCGGGCCCGTATCCTTGCGCTTGCCGAGCATCAGCGCGCACATCAGCCCGGCGACGCCGGAATTGACGTGCACCACCGTGCCGCCGGCGAAGTCCAGCACCTTGACCCAGGCGGCGTCGTTGCTGCTGTTGAGGAAGCCGTCCGGGCCCCACACCCAGTGCGCGATCGGCGCATAGACGAGCGTCGCCCAGAGGCCGATGAACCACAGCATCGCCGAGAACTTCATGCGCTCGGCGAAGGCGCCGGCGATCAGCGCCGGCGTGATGATCGCGAAGGTCATCTGGAAGCACATATAGACCGTCTCGGGGATGGTCGGTGCCAGCGAATTGGGATTGCCGATGCCTTTCGCGATGTCGCTCATGATGCCTTGCAGGAAGGCGCGGTCGAGCCCGCCGATGAACGCCGAGCCGGCGCGGAAGGCGGTGCTGTAATTGACGATCGCCCACAGCACGGTGACGAGACAGGTGATGGCGAAGCTGGTCATCACGGTGTCGCCGACGTTCTTCTTGCGCACCATGCCGCCATAGAAGAGGCCCAGCCCCGGCACGGTCATCATCAGCACCAGCGCCATCGAGGTCAGCATCCAGGCGGTGTCGCCGGAATTGGGCGTGCATTTCTCCAAGGTCTTGGCATCGCAGGCCGGCGGCGCCGGCTCCGCCGCTGCTGGCGCGGCGGCCGCCGGCGCCGCGGGTTGCTGCGCCGCGGCGAAAGTCAGCGGAATGAGCACGAGGAGCGCCGCCAGCGGCAGCACGCGCGCGATCCTCGTGATCAAGGAACGACATTTCATGTGAGCTTACCTCCCGCAAGGATCGAGCCGATGCCGGCCGAAACGGCCCCCAAGCCGGCCGCCATGGCGCTGAAATCAAGAATCGTGCCACCGAAGAAGAAGCCGCGGACGGGATGGCTGCCAGCCGCCGCGACCGCCATTTGACCATTTTTTAGGCAAACGGTCAGCAATTGCTGCCCTCGCATGCAAACGCGGCGAGGAAAGGCGCGGCTGATGTCGCGGTGCTGGCGGCGGCCGGCCCGCTTCGATTAGGCTCGGCCCATGGTTTCGCTCTGGGCGCTGATCAACACCCGCGCGCTGTCCGTCTCGGTGGCGCAGGGCGCTTTCGAGTTCGAGATCTCCTGGCTGGGCGTCGTGCTGATCGTCGGCGCCATGCTGCTGTGGCGGTTTCTGCGCCGCTAAAGCGCCGCCAGCCGGGCTCCTGGACAAGCCCTTTCGATCACTGCATCCTCGGTGCCGTGCAACGGCGCGTCGAGCTCATCATCGTCGGCGGCGGCCTCACCGGCCTCAGCCTCGCCATCGCCTGCGCCGCTTCCGGGATCGAGGTCGCGGTCATCGACCGCGAGGATCCCGCCGGCATGATGGCGGAGCCATATGACGGCCGCACAACGGCCATCGCCGAAGGCTCCAAGCAGGTGCTGGACGCCATCGGCCTCTGGCCGCTGGTGGCGGCCTCGGCCGAGCCCATCCTCGAAATCCGCGTCGCCGACGGCGGCTCGCTGCTCTTCCTGCATTACCATCACCGCGATCTCGGCACCGCGCCGCTTGGCTATATTGTCGAGAACCGCGCGCTGCGCCGCGCCCTCTTCGAGCGCGCCCGCGCGCTGCCGAGCCTCCTCCATCTCGCGCCGCTTGCCGTCGAGCGCGTCGAACGCGCCGCCGCCGCCGTGCTGGCGCATCTCGCCGATGGCAGCGTGCTCAAGGGCGAGCTGGTCGCCGCTTGCGATGGGCGGCGCTCGCCGTTGCGCCGGGCGGCGCGGATCCGCACCGTCGAATGGGACTATCCGCAGACCGGCATCGTCTGCACCGTCGGCCATGCGCTCGACCATCGCGGCATCGCGGTCGAGCATTTCCTGCCGGCCGGACCGTTCGCCATCCTGCCGATGACCGGACGGCGCTCCTCCATCGTCTGGACCGAGCGAGCGGCGCTGGCGCCGGCGATCCTGGCACTCGACGAAGCCGGGTTCCACGCCGAGCTCGCCCGCCGCTTCGGCGATTTCCTCGGCGAGATCGAGGTGGCGGGGCCGCGCTGGTCCTATCCGCTGGCGCTGCTCCATGCCGAGCGCTATGTCGCGCCGCGCCTGGCGCTGGTGGGCGATGCCGCGCACGTCATCCATCCCATCGCCGGCCAAGGCCTCAATCTCGGCATCCGCGACATCGCCACGCTGGCCGAGCTCGTCGTCGATGCGCGCCGCCTCGGGCTCGATATCGGCGACATGACGATACTCGCGCGCTATGAGCGCCGGCGCCGCTTCGACAATCTCACCCTCGCCGCCGTGACTGACGGGCTCAACCGGCTGTTCTCCAACACCGTGCCGCCGGTGATGCTGGCGCGCGATCTCGGCCTCGCCCTCGTCGACAAGCTGCCGCCGATGAAGCGCCTATTCATGCGCCACGCCATGGGCATGCTCGGCGACCGGCCGCGGCTGGCGCGCGGCGAGCCGCTCTGACGCCGTCGGCCGGCGGGCGAGCCCGCGAGACCGTTTTCTCGCCGGTCTCGCCGGTCCGTCACGCTTTGGCGCTCGGCCGCGCCTTCATCCGCTCGTACCAGGCAGGGAGCGTCTTGAGCCCAGGATCGAGCGGCTGGCCGACGCGGGCGCCGAATTCGAGGAAGGCGAAAAGCATGACGTCCGCGAGCGTGAGCCGCTCGCCGCAGACATAGGTCTTGCCGGCCATCAGACCGTCGAGCCAGGCCAGCTTTTCGCGCGCGATCTGCTTGAGATCGTCGGCCGCCTGCGGAATGACATGGACGCGGTTCTGGAACAGCTTCAACCCGTCGGAGAAGCGGAACGCGTTGGTCAGGGGCTCGAGGATGTTGAGGTCGATGCGGCGGGTCCACATGCGCGTCTGGGCGCGCTCCTCCGGCGTCGCGCCGATCAGCGAAGGGCCGGGAAACGTCTCGTCGAGATATTCGCAAATGGCGGTGATCTCGGCCAGCACCGTGCCGTCATCAAGCTCGAGGCAGGGAAGCTGGCCGCTCGGATTCTTGCTCAGGTAAGGCTCGCGCCGGTTCTCGCCGCCCATCAGGTCGACCGCGACCTTGGGCAGCTCGATGCCCTTCTCCGCCATGAACATGCGCACGGTCTTCGGATTGGGGCCGATCGAATTATAGAGCTTCATCAGAGTCCTCCCATCGCATTGCGCTTCCACAGCTCCCAGGCTCGGCCGACCTGTGGCGTGTTGGTCGCGCTCGCGGCCGCCGCTTCCTTTTCATTGAGGAAGCTGACCCGCCCTTGGCCGAGCAGCAGCGCCTCGGCCTGGAGTCTGGCGTTGATCTCGGTATAGATCGCGCGGAAGACGGCGAGCTTCAGCGACTCCGCCACCACCACATCGCCATGCCCGCGCATCAGCGCCACCGCCGCGCCGCCGAGACGCCGGGCCAGCGCCGCGCCAAGCGCGGGGCTGCGGATCAGCATGTCGGTGGCCTCGCCGCCGGCCTCGCGAATCTCGAACACCGGCGCGCCGGCGCCGAGAAAGCCGCTCATGTGATAGATCGGTCGGAGCGCGACCGCGGTCGCGCCGAAGGGGATGACCGAAGGCGAATGGCTGTGCACGATCGCCGCGACATCGGGGCGGGCCTTGTAGATCTCGCTGTGGATGAACCGCTCGAGATAGAGCGCGCGGCCGCCGGCGGCGACGGCATTGCCGTCGAGATCGAGGACGAGAATGTCGTCGCTTGTGACAAGGCCGGGGGCCATGTTCCGCGCGAGCAGGAAGCCGCCGGGCTCTTTGTCGTGGCGCGCGCTGACATGGCCGAAGCCGTCGACCACGCCCTCGTTGTAGAGGATGTGGTTGGCGGCGACGAGATCGTCGATCAGCGCCGGGTCGGGCGCATCGGGGGGCGGCGTCATGGCCGGCCCCGGCGATGGCGGCTTGAGCAGAACAACGCGGTCCTCCCTCGATCCCGGCACCGGCGGCCAGTCTATCCGCGCCGTCCCCCGGCGCACCACAGCGGATTTCGTTCGGTGGGACGGAACAGTCCCGGCCAGGCTCGGGGCAAAGGCAGCGACGATCGCAAGCGGTCATCCCTCAGCGCTTGGGGGCGCGGGCGAGGCCGGCCGCATCGAGCGCCGCGAGATAGGCCGCCCAGCGCTTGGGCTGGTCCCGGCCGAGCTCGTAGAGATAGGCCCAGGAGTAGATGCCGGTGTCGTGAAGGTCGTCGAACACCAGGCGCACGGCATAGTTGCCGACGGCCTCGATGGTGATGATCCCCACCTCGGCGCGGCCGGCCACGAGCTGCTTCTGGCCGGGGCCATGGCCTTGCACCTCGGCGGACGGGCTCTCGACACGGAGATATTCCGCCGGCAGGCGGAAGCGCGTGCCATCGTCGAACGCGACCTCCAGCAGCTTCTCGGCCTTTTTCAGCCGCAGCTCAACCGGCCAGCGCTCGCTCACGGCGCGGGCGGCGCGGCTTGCAGTTTGGCCTTCTCCGCCTCGTCGAGGGGGCGCGCCTCGTCCGGGAGCATGATCGGAATGCCGTCGCGGATGGGATAGGCGAGCCCGGCCTCGAGGCTGATCAGCTCCTGCGCCGCACGGTCATAGCGCAGCGGCGCCTTGGTCAGCGGGCAGACCAGGATCTCCAAAAGGCGCGGGTCAACGTCGGGCGCGCGATCGCTCATCGGGGCTCCTAATGCCGCGCCGCGTCGGCGCTCTCGCCGCCATGCACGGCCATCTCGACCAGCGCCGTCAGCAGGCGCGCTCGCTCGGCGAGGCCGCGCGCCTCGAGCAGCGCCTGCTTCTCGTTGGGCGCAAAGGGCGCCGCCATGGCGATGGTGGTGACGAGGCGATCGTCGGGCGTCGCCTCGACCGCCGCCCATTCGGCGGCGATGTTGTGGCGGCGGAAGAACGGCTTCAGCGCCGCCAGCAGCCGCTCGCGCTCGATCGGCGCGGCATCGGCCTCAAGATCGCCGCGATAAGGCTGCCAGTCGGCCACGACGCGGCGGTAGAGGCGGTCCTGCGGCAGCTCGCGGGCGATATCGAAGCGCACGAGCCCGGTCAAGGTGATGAGATAGCGTCCGTCCTCGGTCTCGGCGAACTCCGTCATGCGCCCGGCGCAGCCGGTGCGGTAGAGCGCGGGCTCGTCGGCATCGCTCCCCCCCGCCTGCGGCTGCACCATGCCGATCAGCCGCTCCGCCTTGAGCGCGTCCTCGGTCATGGCGAGATAGCGCTTCTCGAAGACGTTGAGCGGCAGCCTGCCGCGCGGCAGCAGCAGCACGCCGGTGAGCGGAAAGATCGGCAGGCTCGCCGGCAGATCCGCGAAAGCGGGCGCGAAAGGCGCGCTCATGCAAAGAGGATCGAGGAGAGGCGCCTCCGCGCCGCGACGGTCAGTGGGTCGGCATGGCCCATCGCCTCGAAGAACTTGACGAGCTGCTTGCGAGCCGCCTCGTCGTTCCATTTGCGGTCGCGCCGCACGAGGTCCAAAAGCTCGTCCACCGCCTGCTCGCGCTGGCCGCCGGCGAAGAGCGCCGACGCTAGGTCGAAGCGCGCCTGGTGGTCGGCGGCGTCGCGTTCCAGCCGCCGGCGCAGCTCGCCGACAGTGCCTTGCGCCTTCTCGCCGGTCTCGGCGAGCTCGAGCGCCGTGCGCGCCGCCATGACCTCGGCATGGCCCGCCTTGTCCTTCGGCACGCGGTCGAGGTACTGGCGCGCCTTGGCGAATTCCTTGCGGGCGATGGCGATGCGGACGAGGCCGGCCACGGCCTCGGGCGTGCCGGGCTCGTGCTGCAGGATCTGGTTATAGATGTTGGCGGCGCGCGCGGTGTCGCCGGCGCCCATCGCCTCCTGCGCCAGCGCCAGCGCCTCCTCGATCGGCGACGGGCCTGCGGCGCCGCCCGCCAGGCGCCCCACGAACTGCTTCACCTGGCTTTCCGGTAGCGCGCCGACGAAGCCGTCGACCGGGCGGCCGTTCTTGAAGGCATAGACGGCAGGGATCGACTGGATGCGCATCTGCTGCGCCAGCTCGGGGTTCTCGTCGATGTTGATCTTGACCATGCGCACGGCGCCGCGCGCGTCCTTGACCGCCTTTTCCAGCGCGGGGCCGAGCTGCTTGCAGGGGCCGCACCAGGGCGCCCAGAAATCGACGACGATGGTGGCGTCGTGCGAGGCGTCGATGACGTCGGCCATGAAGCTGGCGGTGGTGCCGTTCTTGATTAGATTGGCCGTGTCCGCCGGCGCGGAGGAGAGGCCGAGAATGGGTTCCATATGTGCTTGTTCCCCTGAATTTCCCCCTAACATGGAGGCGGAGCCGGCCGCTGACAAGCGCTCCCTCAACCAGCCCCGCGCTCAAGCCCGGCGAGATCGACCAGGACGGGTTGGTGCCCGCAATCGGCGATGAACCGCTGCAGGTCGCCCGGAGAGATAGAAGTGGTCGCGGTATTAACCAAGGGATGGTAGTTGAGCGGGTGGAGTTCCAGCATGCCGGCATCGAGCACCACGCGGATGCGGCGCTCGCGGTCGTTGATCAGCGCGAACGGGGTGACGCTGCCCGGACTCACCCCCAGCACCTGCTGCAGCACCTCGGGACTGCCAAAGGAAAAGCGCGGCGCGGCGAGCCGGTCGGCAAGGGCCTTGAGGTCGAGCCGGCGGTCCTCCAGCGCCACCACCAGCCACAGCCCGCCCTTGCGGTCCCGCAGGAACAGGCTCTTGCAATGTCCGCCCGGCAGGCTCGCGCGCAGCGCCACCGACGCGGCTTCCGCGACCGTGTGGACCGGCGGGTGATGGCGGGTGGCGTGGCGGATGCCGAGCGCGTCGAGGCGGCGGAACAGCTCCTCCGGGGTGGCGGTCATCGGCGCGTCCTAACGCAGCGGCCCCTTGGTCCAGCGGAAGCCGGTGAGGATGCCCTCATCGAAGCGGCATTCGACCGCGACCTCGCCCAGCGGCACGCCGCTGGGCGCGACCTTCTTGCGCGTGCCTTCGGCGGCGACGACGACGGTGGCGATGCTCTGCGTCTCGACCGGCACGACCGCCGTCTTCGTCACTTCGATGTCGCCGCCGGGAAAGGCCTGTTCCATGAGGTCGGCGCAGCGATCGGTCAGGCTCTGCTCGCGCACCTTCTTCATGGTGTCGCAGGCGGCGAGCGCGAGCAGCAGGAGCGCGGCGGCGGACGCAAGGGCGCGGACCATGGACGGGATAGTGGAGCGTGGCGCTGCGGATTTCAAACCGGCGACGCCCGCCCGCCGGGCCGAGGCGCGGGCGCCGCCGAAAGGGCAGCGGACTTGCAAACCGGCTGCGCCTTTGTATGATGCGCCGCTTCGGGGTGCGGGCGTAGCTCAGGGGTAGAGCACAACCTTGCCAAGGTTGGGGTCGAGGGTTCGAATCCCTTCGCCCGCTCCAAACTTCACTTGAGCAAATCAATGGCTTAGAACGGTCCTTCGGGACCGTTTATTGCTTCCCCGCCCCGCTTGGCGAAACCGGGGAAGCATGGGGGAAGCAATAGGAAGCAGGTCTTCGCGGGCGCACGGCCACTTTCGGCATGTGTAGGGCCTCGAAGGTCCCGAGGCCGGCCGCTCCAAGCGACGGCGCAAGACCGCCGGACAGCTTGCCGTCGCGCTGGGTAGGCGTGCTTCCCAAGCTCGCGACAAGTCCTGGATTTGCTTCGCCAGCTTCTTCAGCGAAGGCACCGACGTCACCGTTCAGCTCCCGCACCAGCCTGACGCATCGGCATAACGAGGCGCAACGAGTCCGGCAGCCGCACAAAGCCATGCGCCGCGTAGAAGCCGGCTGCCGCCTCGTCCAGCGCATCGACGACTACCATGGAGGAGCCGACGGTGCTGGCGCTCTCGAACGCCCTGAGGAGTGCATCGGCAAGCAGGATCGAACCAAGACGCTTGCCTTGCTTGTCCTTCGCGATCGCCAAACGTCCGATCAGGGTGCAACTGACGAGCGGGTATCGAGGAACGTGCTTCCGGGCCGCCTCGGGAACCTCGCCCTGCGAGATCGCCATGGCGCAGAGCGTGTAATAGCCCAGCACCCGCGCCGGCTCGGCCTCTAAGCCCAGCACGAACACGGCGTTCGCCTTCCGACGGACGTCCTGTCCGGCCTGCGACTTGAGATAGCGATCCAGGCTCTCCACGCCGCAGGTAAAGCCGGCACGGTCGTGCAACTCGCCAAGCGGCACAATGCGCAGGTCCGCAGATGGCCGTTTCGCCATTCACCGCACGACCCGGCGCTTATGTTCCGCGAACGCCCATTGAAGGCGCTTGTTGGAAGCCGGCGGGTTGACGAGCGTGTCGAAAAAGACCGCACGGTCGCGCTCAGACAACACGAGGGTCTCGTGCTCTGCGATCGTTCTGCGCGCGGCCTCCGTCAGCGCCGTTATGCAGAAGTCAGTCAGCTTTCGCCGCTCGAGCTGAGCCGCGCGCTCGATCAGCGCCTTTGTAGGCTCATCCACACGAAAGCCGAGTCGCTCTTCCCGAAGACGCCGTTGCTGCTTCGTCGAAGTCATAGCAATCACCTCCAAATGTACGTCGATTGGACTAACTTTTCAAGAGGCCGATTGCATCCTGCGCGCACGGCCGCAAGCACACCGACCGTTCAGGCGACGGACAATGGCCAAATG
>JASHRZ010000161.1 GCA_030037055.1 Alphaproteobacteria bacterium | reverse complement strand
CGTCAACGGCCATCGCCTGACGCCGCCTTTCCCAGCCGGGCTCGAAACGGCGGTGTTCGGCCTCGGCTGCTTCTGGGGCGCCGAGCGTTGCTTCTGGCGGCTGCCCGGCGTCTACACCACTGCGGTGGGCTATGGCGGCGGTCACACGCCCAACCCGAGCTATGAGGAAGTTTGCTCCGGCATGACGGGCCATGCCGAGGTGGTGCTGGTCGTCTATGACCCGAAGCAGGTGAGCTACGACAGCCTGCTCAAGACTTTCTGGGAGAGCCACGATCCCACGCAGGGCATGCGCCAGGGCAACGATGTCGGCACGCAGTACCGCTCGGCGATCTACACCACCACGCTGGAGCAGAAGCGCCGCGCCGAAGCCTCGCGCGCGGCCTATCAGCGGGCGCTCGCCGCAGCCGGCAAGGGCGCCATCACCGCCGAGATCCGCGAGGCGCCGGCATTCTACTACGCCGAAGACTATCATCAGCAATATCTGGCGAAGAATCCCGGCGGCTATTGCGGCCTCGGCGGCACCGGCGTGAGCTGTCCTGCCCCCGTCGCCGGGTAGGCCTCGCCGGAAACCCTCTCTGCGCCCTTCGACCAGTTCGGGATGAACGCGCTCTGCGCGGCTGACGGGCTTGGCGATATAGTTGCGGCGCGTAGTCGAGATACATCTTCACCACGGCGGTGGCCGTCAGCAGCCAAAACGCACCGAACGAGAACAGGCCAAACAAGCCGCCAGGAAAATTGACGATCAAGCCCGTTCTCACAAACGCGATTTAGATGTTCGAAGATCTTCAAAGACGGTTCGATAGAGCGCTCTGACGGTCCGATAGCTGTGCGCGAGGGTATGCGGCAGCGAAAGCGCGGGCAAATGCTCTGCGATGGTGTCGGATGTGCTCGACCCTGGCTTTCGGGCCATCGGCGGCTGCCACGGCCTGCGCCTGCTGGGCATCCTGATATCATTGCAGCCGGTGTCGCACGATGTTCGACGAGCGTTCGGAAAAAACAAAGCCGCCGATCATGAACGCGAGCGCAATTTGCAAGATGATGGAGGCGAGATCGACATAGGACTTGGCGACATCGCGATCGACCGCCGCCTCGATCGGGAGGCGTGCTTGCAAGCAATGGCAATATAGGTATCGAATCACAGGCGGAAGCGCCATCACGATCAGACAAACCGTCGCCGCTGCCACGAGTAGAATAGAGGCTGCGGAGAGAGCCCTGGTATAATCTCGGCACAGCGGCGCGAGAAAATATCGCGCGAAGGCTCCGAGGAGTACCGCGGGCAGTGTCCCGGGGAGGGGCCCGGGCATTGGTAGGCGCCGCCCGGCTCAGCTTCCGGTGAAGGCCGGCTTGCGCTTCTCCATGAAGGCGCGCCGGCCCTCGATATAGTCCCGGCTGGCGAAGCAGCGCGCCACCAGCGCCTCGCAGTGGGCGCGGTCGAACTCGGCGCCGGGCTTGGCGAGCTCGCTGACCACGCCTTTCACCGCTTCCATGGTGAGCGGCGCATTCTCGGCGATGAGCGCGCAATAGTCGCGCACATAGGATTCCAGCTCGGCTTCGGGAAGCGCGCGGTTGATCAGGCCCATGGCCAGCGCCTCGGCGGCCGAGAAGTGCCGCGCGGTGAAGAAGATTTCCTTGGCGAAGCTGGGGCCCACGAGGTCGGCGAGCTTCTTCACGCCGGCCCAACGATACCCCAAGCCGAGCCGCGCGGCCGGCACGCCGAAACGCGCATTGTCCGCAGCGATGCGCAGGTCGCATTGCAAGGCGACGCCGACGCCGCCGCCGATGCAGAAGCCGCGGATCATGGCGATGGTGGGCTTGCGGATCTGCTGCAGCTTGGCATTCGCCACCTCGGCGATCGCGTCGTATTGCGCGATGGTCTCGGGCGAGGACCGCTGCTGTTCGAATTGCGAGATGTCGGCGCCGGAGATGAAGGCCTTGTCGCCGGCGCCCTTGAGCACGACGACGCGCACCGCGCCATCGCGCTCGAAATCCTCGAGGATCACCGGCATCGCCTGCCACATGTCGAGCGACAGAGCGTTGCGCCGCTCGGGATTGTTGAAAATCATCCAGCCGATCGCGCCGTCCTTCTCGGCGATCATGCGCTCGCTCGGGGAAATCATCCGCTCCTCCTCAAATCACACCCTTGGCGCGCAATTGGCCGATGGCGCGGTCGTCATAGCCAAGCTCGCGCAGCACGGCCTCGGTATGCTCGCCGCGTTCCGGGCTCGGCCTGCGGATGGCGGAGGGAGTGCGGCTTAAGCTCACGGCCTGGCCCACCAGCTCGATATGGCCCAGGCTCGGATGATCCACCGCCTGCGCGATTCCGATATGCTTCACCTGCGGATCGGCGAAGACTTCGTCGATCTTGTAGATCGGGCCGCAGGGCACCCCCGCCTCATTGATCAGCTCGATCCATTCGGCCGAGCTCTTGGTCTTGGTGATCTCCTCGATCGCGGCGTTGAGCCGATCGCGATGGCGCGAGCGCAGGCTGTCGGTGGCGTAGTCGGGATCGCCGGCGAGGCCGTCGGCCCCCAGCGCCTTGCACAGCCGCCGATAGATCTCGGTGCCGGCGGCGGCGATGTTGATGTGGCCGTCCTTGGTCTTGAACACGCCGGTAGGGATGCTCGTGGGGTGATTGTTGCCCGCCTGGCCCGGCACTTCCTTGGCAATCAGCCAGCGCGCCGCCTGGAAGTCCAGCATGGCGATCTCTGCCGCGAGCAGCGAGGATTGGACCCACTGTCCCTCGCCCGAGACCTCGCGCTCCAACAGCGCCACCAGGATGCCCATGGCGCAGAAAATGCCGGCGGTGAGGTCGGCGACGGGGATGCCGGCCCGCACCGGCCCCTGGCCGGGCAGGCCGGTGATCGACATCAGCCCGCCCATGCCTTGCGCGATCTGGTCGAAGCCCGGCCGGTCGCGATAGGGCCCCTCCTGGCCGAAGCCGGAGATGCTGCCATAGACGATGCGCGGGTTCACCGCTTTGAGGCTCTCGTAATCGACCTTGAGCCGGTATTTGACGTCGGGGCGGTAGTTCTCGACCACGACATCGGCGTCCTTCACCAGACGCTTCAAGATCTCGAGCCCTTCGGGCTGCTTGAGATCGAGCGTCATGCTGCGCTTGTTCCGGTGCAGGTTCTGGAAGTCGGGGCCGTGGCGCTCGCCTCCGAGCCCGCCGTCGCCCTGGGCTGCCTCCACCTTGATGACCTCGGCGCCCCAATCGGCGAGCTGGCGCACACAGGTCGGGCCGGCGCGCACACGGGTGAGGTCGATGACCTTGAAGCGCGAGAGGGGGAGCTTGCTCATTGGTTCCTCGGTGATGACGGCGACCCGCGCGGGTCGGTATCCAGCCGAACCTCAGCCGCGACGGCGGCGATCTGCAGCGCGGGCTACCATATCGTCCCTCTGCGCTCGCAGATAGGCCCACTCGACCACGCACCCTGCAACCCGGCAGCCGAGCTTGGCGCCGAAGGAAGAACGGTCGGCTGCGGTCCATGGCGGGCCCCCGGTCCCGGAATTCCCCGCTTTTTGCGCAGGTTCAACCGATATTCACCGGTTCTTAAGGCGGCCATGATGGACTGAGCATGACGGATGGCGTCCCCTCGTCGGGGCGGCATCGCGAAGCGGCAAACCCGGGGCGACCCGGGGACGCAAAGCCTCCGGTCTCCTTAGGAGATAGCGGGGCTTCCGAACGAGGCCCCCGATGCGGTTCTCGCGCTCCGTGCCTTTGCTTCTCGTCCTTGCCTTGCCCGGCGCCGCCTCCGCGGCGAGCCATGAGGCGCCTCTTCTCTTCGGCACGCGC
>JASHRZ010000160.1 GCA_030037055.1 Alphaproteobacteria bacterium | reverse complement strand
TGCCATGATCGCTCCCTCACACGATAAGTGATCCAGCGTCATCGCCACCGGCGCATCGCGCCATCGCGTCGCGTTGCGGTGACACTGTGGCTAGGGTCGCGAGGTGGTTATGGAAGCTGGCGACGGGAACTATGCGCGCCCCGGCGGGCGAAGTCAATCCACTTTAGGAACTTTCTAATCTGCCTCGGGCACCCGATCCTGCCGGACCCGGATGATCACGTCGACGCGCCGGATGGCGGCGGCGGCAGGGAGCTTCGGCAGGCCCGAGATGCCGATCTGCTCGCCCGGGATGTCGAGGAGCCGGCCGCTATCCTCGAAGAACAAATGGTGGTGGTTGCTCACATTTGTGTCGAAATAGGTGCGGCCGGAACTCACCGCCACCTCTCCAAGAAGGCCCGCCTCGACGAATTGATGCAGCGTATTGTAGACCGTGGCGAGCGAGATCCGCCCAGCGGCGGACACCGCCTCGCCATGGAGTTGCTCGGCCGTGACGTGGCGGTCGCCGCGCTCGAACAGGAGCTTGGCAAGCGCCAGCCGCTGCCGGGTCGCACGCAGATGCGCCGCGCGCAGCAGTTCGAGAGCATTGCTGAAGGGACGCGGCGGCGCCATGGCATCAGTATGGGGCGAAGCGGGTCCAAACGGAAGACCCACATTCAGGCGCACGCCCCGAACCGGTCCAATCACCTTGAAACGGGCACGCCTCGTCGCAGCGTTTGACGGAAACAGACGAGGCCCCCCGAGCCGTGCGGCAAAAAGGCCGCCGACGCGTCAGACGCGCCCCGCGGCCCCAGGATTAACATTCGTGAACGCCTGCGGAACAGAGGGTGTCCGCTGGTGAATGAACAACTCTGCGGATTTGAGATCCGTCGCGTCGAAACCTTCGGTGAACCGATTATAGACCGATGCCACGAGTTCACGTGCCTCGGCATCCCGGCCCTCGTCGTGCCATATCCGGCCAAGACTTAGGGCAGCCCGAAGCTCCCATGAAATCGCGCGTTGCTGCCGCGCCCAGCGACGTGCTTGCACGATCAGGTCCTCTCCGACCCGGGAGCCGCATCCATTCTGCAACAGCACGAGTTCGCCCTTTATCCGCAGCAGTTCGGCGATATTCCAGTGTTCGCCATTGCGCTCCGAGCGACGAAGCGCTTCGTTGATCGTGGTCAACCCGTCCTCGACCTGCCCGGCACCGGCCATGGCCATTGCCAACGCGCCAAGATACATCGTCAGACGTTGCGCGAAGCGCGTCCTCCTGATTGCGTCAACTCCGGCGGTAAGAAGCCGAACTCCTTCGACGCGGTTACCGCGCTCGGCAGCGACCCAACCGCTCAACGCGATGCCATAGGCGCGCCATACGCCCAAGCCGTGCTTCTCCGCATGATCAATCAGCCTCGCGATCAGGTGTTCCGCGGCCGTCAATTCGCCCATCAACATACCGAGGGGGCAAGCGGCGTTTGCCAGGGCAAAGCAGATCGACGTGACGTGATCGATCGTCCGACCTTCATCGACGCTGGCAAGCCCGACGCGCTTAGCCTGATCGGGCAGACCCTGGAGCCAAAGGATCATTGCCAAATGGACAAGTGCTCCCACCCGCTGGTCAAAGCCAAAGCGGACGGCCAACGAACGATGGGAAGAGGGAGCAGAGCAATCCAATAGCCTCGTCAAATGATCCCGTGCATTTATCTGGTCTCCCCGATAGTGGAGGGCGATTCCAGTCATTCCGAAGCAGGTCAGGAGCTCGGAGGGGTCGCCTCTGTCCTCGGCGCAGATCCGGAACATGTGGACGAGAGCGAGCGCGATCCGATATTCGCCGATCATGGTGCGATAGAGCCATAAGCCATAGGTAGCGCGCAGCTGGTATTCGACGTGATTGAGGCTCTCCGCGAGTTCGAGCGCCTTTTTCCAAGCCGCCGCAGTTTCTTCCACGGGACCCTTGGTGTGCATCAGCGACAAACCGAGTGCGGCTTGCAGGCGCATCTCTTGCTCCGTGCGACGATCAGAGATTGCGTCAACGCCTCCGAGCGCTCGGTCGACGTGTTGGCGGCATTCATCCAACAGCGACAGCTGCAGCCAAAGCGGCACCAAAGACGTCGTAAGCGCCACGCCGATCGATGGATCGCCCCCCGCCGCGAAGGCCCAGTCGAGGGCCGTGCGGACATTGTCGGTTTCGGGACTAAGAGCGACGAGCCATTCCCTGGTCGGTGTCTTCTCCCATTCCGTTTCGGCCTGCTCGAAAAGCATGCGATAGTGATCGGCGTGACGCCGGGCGACCGCTTCGAACTCGCCGCTCTCGACGAGCCTCTCGAGCGCATAGTCATGGGTCGTCTCGAGCAGCCGATATCGTGCTGCCGCGCCAAAGGCACTGACAGTAACCAGCGATTTCGCGATCAGATCCGCAATCCGGTCCACTGCAACCGATGTGGTAATCTGCTCATCGGCGACAATGACGCCTGCTGCTTCCAACGTGAAGCCTCCGGCGAAAATCGCCAACCGGCGAAGGACCACCTGTTCGCTCGATGAGAGCAGGCCATAGCTCCAATCGAAGGTTGCGCGCAGCGTCTTGTGGCGCGGCAGCGCCGTGCGGCGGCCACTCGTCAGCAGACGGAAACTGTCGTGGAGGCGCGACGCGAGCCGCTGGACCCCGAACGCCGGAGTGCGTGCGGCGGCAAGCTCGAGCGCAAGCGGGATGCCGTCCAGGCGACGGCAGATCGCTCCCACGGCCGCGGCAGCATTGTCATCGAGCAGGAACCGCGGATCGGCCGCTTGCACTCGGGCGACAAAGAGCTGAACCGCGCCATAGCGCAGAGCCTGTTCCGCCCCCGTTACTCCTGCCGGCGGGATTCCGAGCGGCGGCACGCGGTAGGTGTACTCGCCTTCCGCCCCGAGCGGCTCCTGGCTGGTGGCGAGGACGTGCACCTCGGCAACGGCGTGCAGCAGTGTCTCGGTAATGCACGCCGCCACTTCGACGACGTGTTCGCAATTGTCCAGCACCAGCATGAGGCGCTTGGCGCCAAGCCTCGCGGCGACACGATCGCTGAACACCTGCGTTCCCTTGAGCTCGAGCCCGAGAGCGGATGCCACGGTGACCGGGACGAGCTTGGGATCGGAAAGCGGTGCGAGGTCAGCCAGCCAGACCCCATCCGGGAAATGGTGCAGCAGGCTCCGCGCCACCTCAAGCCCAAGCCGCGTCTTCCCGATCCCGCCGGCGCCGGTGAGCGTCACCAGCCGATGGGCGATCGCGATGTCGAACAGCTCCTCAAGTTCCTGCTCTCGTCCGATGAGGTCAGACACGATCACAGGAAGGCTGGTCAGATTCGCTGGGCGAAGCGGCCCGTGCGAAGGTGCGGACGCCGCTTCTGAGGGGAGCGCATGTTCCACGGCGGCGCTGATGTCCCCGACGAACCGATAGCCGCGGCCGGACTCGGTTAGAATGGCATTCCGATATTTGCCCAGAGCCCGGCGCAGCGCGTGGACATGACTTTGCAAAGTGTTCTCTTCGACCACCGTGTTCGGCCAGATGCGACGCAGCAGCTCGTCCTTCGTGACAAGGGTTCCGCCGGCGTCGATTAGCGCCGTGAGGATGTCGAAGCCCCGCGTGTTTACCGCGATCGGTTTGCCGTCTATGCGCAACTCCCGACGCCGTCGAGAGACATGAAACCGGCCCCAATTGACCAACGCCCGTCCGTTCTCCCACTCCCTTTTCATAGGCTCACCATTTGTTTGGAGCCATTCCAATCTAAACGATATCAGATATTTCATGAAATTCCATCGATCTTGTCAGTCAGGAGAACCTTGCGGAACTATTTCTACTTTTGCGGGCGTTGGTTGTGCTGGAGAGCGACGCCGGTCTCCGCCGAGAGGCATCACGACCGTCGTCAATCCTCGCCACCGAGTGCAGAGCGTCAGATTTTTCCAGAAAATTTCAGTTTGTCCCCAAAGACTTGGCCGTCGGCCTGCGCGACTTTGAAGCCGGAACAAGCAGCTCCTGCGCAGAGCACGGACAATGGTCAAGAACGCCCGCAGAAATGGTCTGACACGCCGGCTCCTACTGGCTGCCGCCTGCGCGGGCGTCGCCGGGCTTGGCGGCATGGGTCGCGCCTGGGCGAGTGAGGATGCGACGGACCTCGTTGAACAGCTGACCGGCAGCAGGCCGACGGCATCGGCTCGCGTTCGCTTGACCATGCCGTCGGTGTTCCCCAACGGCTATACCGTGCCGCTTATGCTTGAGGTCGATAGCCCAATGACGGAAAGCGATCATGTTGCCGCTGTGCAGGTTCTCGCACCGCGCAATCCGCTCGTGGAAGTCGCGACCTTCCGATTCACGCCGGCGAGCGGCCTGGCCCGCGTTTCGACCCGCATACGCCTTGCCGAGCCTCAACACGTTGTTGCCGTGGCCGAGCTGAGCGACGGTACGCTGCTGATGGCGAAGGCCTGGGTGGAAGTGGCCACGAACGGCTGCGCCTGAGGTTATGAAGGAGAATGAGCGATGTTCACACCGGCTCCGCGCGTCCAGGCGCCAAGCATTGCGGCGAAGGGCCAGGTCATTCAGGTGAAGACGCTCATCGCACATCCGATGGAAACCGGCTTGCGGCACGACGATGAAGGCAACATCATCCCACGCAAGATCATCCATCGGTTCGCCTGCCGCTACGATGGCGAAGTCGTGTTCAGTGTCGATCTCCACGAGGCTATCGCAGCCAATCCATATCTCGAGTTCTATGTTCGGGCATCAAAGAGCGGCCGGCTTGAGTTCACCTGGGAAGAGGACGGTGGCGGCGTTTACGGCGTGGAGCATTATCTCACGGTTACCTGACATCCGATCGCGGATGCCAGCATGCCAAGCGCCGCCTTCGAACAAGGTCCCATGATCGCACGCATTATCCTTACGCTTGCCGTTGCGCTCGTTGCTCCCGCCGGCGCAAGGGCGGCAAGCGACCACGCGGCTCAACTTGCCGCGAGTTGCCAATCCTGCCACCGCCTTGACCGCAACGAGGGCGGCATCCCCGCCCTTATCGGCCGGGACGGGAACAGCATCGCTGCGGCGCTTATGGCCTACCGAGCGGACGACCGCCGCAGCCATATCATGCACGCCGTCGCCTTGTCGCTCACCTCGGAGGAGATCACGCTCGTCGCCCATTACCTTTCACGGCTGGGAAAGCGAGCCAAGCAGCCATGAAATGCTGGACGCGCCGCGAGTTCGGCTGCGCCGCCGCGGCGACCTGCCTCGCGGCGCTCCGCCTGCGGTCGGCGCGCGGCCAGGCGAAAGCGCGGATCGTCGTGGTCGGCGGCGGGATCGGGGGCGCGACCGTGGCCAAGTATCTCGCGCTCGCCGCCGGTGCTGTGGACGTGACGCTGGTCGAGCCGAAGCGTTACTATACGACCTGCTTTTTCAGCAACCTTTATCTCGCCGGACTTCGCTCCTTCGCATCGCTTACGCACGGCTACGAGGCGCTCGCCCGACGCTATCGCATCACGGTCCGGCACGACGCTGCGACTGCGATCGACCCGGGAGGACAGACCGTGACGCTCGAGAGCGGCACCAAGCTTCCCTACGACCGGCTCGTCCTCGCACCAGGCATCGCGTTCAAGGACGGCACGATCGACGGCTATGATGATGCCGCGGCGCGGATCATGCCCCATGCCTGGATGGCCGGAGCGCAAACGAAGCTGCTGCGCGGACAATTGCAGGAGATGAAGGATGGCGGCGTCTTCGTGGTCGTCGCTCCGCCCGAGCCCTTCCGCTGTCCCCCCGGTCCCTATGAGCGCGCATCGCTCGTCGCCCACTACTTCAAGCGCTACAAGCCGCGCGCCAAGATTCTGATCCTCGATGCGAAAGACACCTTCTTCGAACAGGATCTGTTTCAGGACGGTTGGAACCGACACTATCCCGGCATGATCGAGTGGCTGCCCGCGCAATTCACCGGAGGCGTCAGGGCAGTCGATCCAAAGACGCGCTCAATTGTGACCGCGAGCGAGACCTTTAGGGCGGACGTCGCCAACGTGATCCCGGCGCAAAAGGCCGCGCAGCTTGCACAGCAGGCTGGTCTGACGGACGGATCAGGCTGGTGCCCAGTTAATCCGCTTACGTTCGAGTCGACGCTCTACCGCGGGATCCATCTCGTGGGCGATGCCGTCACGGCCGGCGACATGCCGAAATCGGCCTATGCGGCCAACAGCCAGGCGAAAGCCTGCGCCTTCGCCATCGCGGCAGCCCTCACCGGGGCGGAAAGGTTTCCGGCGCACCTCTTCAACATGTGCTTCACGTTTCTTGGTCCGGAAGATGCGGTTAGCGATGCCATCAGCTTCAAGCTCGCCGAGGGAACGATCAAGATCGCGGACATCTTTTTCAGCAAACTGGAAGAAGGCGCTGCAATCCGGGCCCAGGCCGTACGGCAGGCCAGCGGGTGGTACGACGCGTTCACTCACGATACGTTTGGCTGAAGGCGCTGATGACGATTCTGCTTAAGTGCCCGGCAGAAGCGAGAGACTGGACCGATGTCGGACGGCTGCACCGGCGGCCGGGGCGCCAGATAAATGTCCGGGATCGGGCAAGCGCTCGAGCCGGAGCGAATTCACGACGACGAGGAGGCTCGAGCCGGCCATGACCGCGGCCGCGAAAGCGGGCTGAAGCAGATCGCACGACGCGAGGCTGAGCGCGACGAGATTGTAGCCGAACGCCCACAAAAGGTTTGTGACGATCGTCATGCGCACCGCGCGGGCCAGCCCGACGATCCAGGGCAGCAGCGACAGCCCCTCCCGGGGTAGGACGAGGGTCGCGGTCTCGCGCGCGAGATCGGTCGCCGAACCGACGGCGATTCCGACATCCGCTGCAGCCAGGACCGGGCCGTCATTGAGACCGTCGCCCACCATGGCGACCAGCTCCTTGCCGTGGCGTCGCCGATCGAGAGCCGCCCGTTTCGCCTCCGGCGAAAGGCCGGCCTCCACATCCACGATGCCGACCGCCGCCGCGATGCGCCGCGCCGCCGACGGAAGATCGCCGGTCATCAACGCAACGCGCAGACCACGGCGGCGCAACGCTTCGACGGTCGATCGGGCCTGGGCAAGCGGCGTGTCGTCGAACGCCAGCACGGCGCGGATCCGCTCGCCCCAGCCGATATAGACGACCGAATGACCGCTCGCCTCCAGCAACCGGGCGCGCTCAGCCAGCGCCGGAGGAATGCCCCAGCCCAGCTCGCTCATCAGAGAGCCGCTCCCCGCTGCCACGACCTGTTCGTCGTAACGACCCTGGATGCCGCGGCCCGGAACGGTCCGAACGTCGCGGGCGGCGACTGGCTGGAGGCCGCGGGCCGCCGCCGCCTCGACGATGCATCGCGCCAATCCGTGCTCGGAATTGCGCTCCAGACCGGCCGCGCGCGACAGCACCTCGTCGATCGGGTCGTCCAGGATTTCGATGCCGACCAAACGCGGCATGCCCGAGGTGAGCGTGCCGGTTTTGTCGAAGGCGAGCAGCCGCACGCGCGCCAGAGCCTCGAAGGCGGCGGGATCGCGGATGATGCAGCCGCAGCGCGCCAGCCGGCCGATGCCGAGCGAAATCGCGAGCGGCGCCGAAAGACCCACCGCGCAGGGACAGGCGACCACCAGAACCGCCAACCCGACCAGTAATGCGCGGTCCAACGGCAGCCGCTCCGCCCAATAAGACACGGTCGCCGCACCGAGGAGGAGAACGACAGGAACGAAGATTCCGACGACACGGTCGGCGACGCGGTGGATGGGGCTCCGACGAAGCAGCGCGTCCCGAACCGACCGGCAGATCTGCGCCCAGCGGGTCGCATTTCCCGCGCCACTGCTTTGGATAAGCAATGCGCCGTCGAGTGTCATGCTGCCCGCGATCACCGGAGAGCCGACACCTTTCGCAACCTGCCGGCTTTCCCCGGTGATCACCGCCTCATCCGCGTAGGCCCCCCCTTCGAGGACCACGCCGTCGACGGGGATGCGCTCCCCCGGTCGGACGCGCACCAGGGCGCCGGCCTTCAGCTCCTGCACCGGACGACGATTCTCCACCTCGCCTTCGACCACGGTCGCGAATTCGCTTTCCGCGGCCAGAAGGGGCTCCAGATCGCGGACTGCACGGGCGCGCCCCGCCGCCTCGAGATACCGACCCAAAGTAAAGAACATCAGTACCATGGTCGCCGTGTCAAAATAGACATGCGCGCTGCCCTCGATCACGGCAACGACGGAATAGGCATAGGCGGCGCCGACGCCCAGCACGATCAGGGCCGAGGACGTCAGGCGACCCTGAACCCCGTAGTGCCAGGTCTCGCGGAGGAACGGCCCGCCGAGAATGATAACCGCCGGCGTTGCGAGTATGCCGAGCAATAGATCGATCGACGGCAAAAGCCTCGCATCGGCACCGGTGAAGGCGCCCGTATAGAGCAGAAGGCTGAACAGCATGATGTTCATGGAGAGGAAGGCGCCTACGCCGAACCGGACCAGGAGCCAGGCGGCCTCCCATTCCTCGCGGCTGCCGCTCTTCACCAGATAGGCGATGCAGCAGCCGTAGCAGCAGAAGATACAGTCTTCACCGTTGATGACCCGCCGCAGCGGACGCGGTCCGACGCCGAGTCGGCAATGATGGCACAAGGCCGCCTGCTCCGGTGCGGTCATGCGGCATATCCGTGCGCGAAGTGGGTCGCGAGCGGCAGGACTCCGCGACCAATGGTGACAAGGCCAAGCAGCAGGATGCAGCTTCCGGCGAGCCACACGCCGCGTTGGCGCCACACCGGCCCGAGAATCTCGCCAATGCAGCCCATCAGCAGCATGGCAGGAAAGGTGCCGAGACCGAACCACGCCATGGTGAGAAGACCCGGCAGCGGCGCGGCGGTGCTCGCGGCCTCGGCCGTAAAGGCGTAGACGAGCGGACAGGGGAGGAAGCCGTTGAACACGCCCAAGGCGAGCGGCGCCGCGCTGCCACGAGCCGTGAGCAGGCTGCGGAGCGAGGCGGCGAAGGTGCTGCCGCCGAAGCCGACGGCGACGCGGTGCAAGCCCTGCAACAGGCCGAAGAACTGCAGCGCCATGGTGATCATCAGAAGCCCGGCCAGGACGGCCAGAATGCGCTGGCTGAGATCGAGCGGGCCGATCAGCACGGAAACCATCGTCCCGTGGGGCGTGCAGATGATTTGCCCGAACGCACCGGCCAGTCCCCCAAGAAAGCAGTAGGTCGTGAGCCGGCCGAAATTGTAGAGGAGGTGGCGGATGAGGGTGGCAGCGCGGCCGCGGGGATCACGGCCCAAGGCGCAAGCGAAACCGCCGCACATGCCGATGCAGTGAAAGCTACCCAGGAATCCTGCGATGACGAGGGGGAGAGAAGAAAGCATGGCTGCGGCCGCGGAACCCGTTGCTTTGCCGCAGCTACTTGCTTCTCACGAGATAAACGACCCAGGCGAAGAAACCAATCGTAAAGATCGCGAATCCGATGAAAGCAACGGCTTGAGACGGACTCACATTCGACAGCGAGAAGACCGCGTCCTGCACCATGCCACCACCTCCGGTCAACCGGTATAAGTCCGGACCACGTTCATCGTGAGCTCCGAAAGCAGGAAAATTAGGTTAAGGGCCGCGACGGCGAAAACGATCCTGGCGACAAGCATCTTGGTCATCTCCTCTCGGTGGCTTGGGCTCGGAACCCCTCACCGGGCCGCTAATAAACCCGTCCTGGTCCGATCCCACCCCAATAGACGACGAGGTAATAGAGCGCCCAGACGAAAAGAACGGCGTAAACCGCCAACAGCCAGGCAGGAATATGCCCGTGCCACGCCTTGATATAGCCGCCGGCATACTCCTCCATCTCGTGCTCGGCGGGATTATTCGCCGGCTGTTTCGGTGTGGCTTGCTCGGTCATGGTCCATCTCCGTGCGAAAAAACCGAAGCGCCGCTTCATCCGCACCGTTGAAGGCGCCTGACAGCACGCCCCAGACGAAGACGCACAGCGCGCCGAGGCTCATCATCAAGGCGATGAGATAGGGCCCCAAGATCTCGAAATCGGTCATCGCTCATCGTCCTCCCGCTGTTGCAGCGGCAGCTTTTGCTGCCCGTTCACCGAATTCCGGGCTCGGCGCCGCGGCCGTCACATGCGCCGTCATCCCACTCGGCACATAGGCGTTTTCGGGAGAGCCCGCGGCGAAGGCGGGGTTGTCGAGCGCATCGCGATCCTTTGCCGATATCTTGAGCGGCTCAAGCGTGAGCGGGTCCTTGAAGGCCGACAGCGACAGAACGTAGTAGGCGAGCGCCCAACGATCCTGCTCCGGCAGCGAGTCCCGGAAGCTCGGCATGGGCGTGCCGCTGAGCCCCGTGCTCATCGTGCGGAAGATGTCTTCCACCGCCGGCCCGGATTTGAACTGGCCGCTGGTGAGGTCGGCCGGCCGGATCGGGAAGCCAAAATCGTCCTTCAGCCCCGCCGCCTTCTGGCCGTCGCCCTTGCCGGTGTTGCCGTGGCATTCCCAGCATTTCGCGTTCTGCCACACATCCTTGCCACGCGCGATGATGTCCTTGGAGGCGGCGGGCGGCCGCGGGATGTACAAGGGCTGCCCTGGCGGCTCCTCGGTGAAATAGGCATAGGGTTTCGTGGGATCCGAGCGGTCCACCGCCAGCTCGTATTTTATGTACTGAATGACCGCGAGCCGGTCATTCAGCGGCAGCTCGTACCAAGCCGGCATCGCGGTGCCGCGTATGCCGCGGGTGATGGTCCGTAACAGGTCGCCGTCCGTCGGAATGGGCTTCTGGGTCAGCCGGAACTTGAAGACACCTTGGGTGAAGTTCCGCGGTCGCTGCTGGTACAGGAAGCTCGCGGCCGGGCCGTTGCCATCGCCCTTGACGCCGTGGCAGCCAATACACCGGCGCTCGTACACCTCCTTGCCGTAGGCGATCCATGCGTCGGAGCGCGGCAAGGCCGCGTCCGTGACCTCGAGTTCCTGTGGTTCGAACAGGTCGCGCCACTTGCCACGATTCATCCCAAGCTTCTGGACGTAGGCGATGAGCGCCTGGAGATCCTCGGTCTCCACGGCGAGGTTGACCGTATCCCCTGCGTATTCCTTGTTCGGCGTCAGAATGACGGGCAGCTTGCCGCGGGCCTGCATTGGCACGAACAGGAGCCCTTCGGCGCTCGGCGTAAGCGGCATCTGCTCCTTGCTCGTGAAGTTGAACAGAGCCTCTGTCACCGGAGTCTTCTCCAGCGTGCGGTGGCCGGCACCGTCGTCGACGATCTTGATCGGCGCTGAGGGCGCGTCGAACAGCTCGCGATAGGGCGCCATGATCGAATCCGGGGTGAGCTGGCGCGGATTCCAGAAATGGGCGAAATGCCACTCGTCGCCGTACTTCAGTCCGACGCGCGTCAGATCCGGCCCGATGCGCCGCGTGCCCCACAGGTGCGGCACGTCAAAGGCATATTCGCCGGCCTCGCTCACTGGGCCCCAACGACGCGTCTCGCCCGTCACCGGCCGCACGTACTCCGAGTGGCAGTACCAGCATCCTTCGCGCAGATAGACCCGCCGCCCACGCTCCTGCAACGGCGTGTAGTCGGTGGCCTCGGCCACCATCCATTTGAGCTGGCCCAGATCGGTGCGGACGACCGCGGTGACCAGATCGGTGCGCGCCGACGGTTCGACGAAGGGCAGGACGCCCTGCGTGAAGACGGCGAGAAAGAAGAAAAAGACGCCGGCGACCAGCGCCACGAAGCGCGCGTTCATTCGGCCGGCCCTCCCGCGGCGAGCGGGCCGACGCCGGATGCCGGATTGGCAGGCGCCGCGTGCGCAACCTGCCCGAACGCCGTCATCATGCAATTAATGACGAGCAGAGACATCCCGATATCCATCGAGATGCCCGAGAGCGTGCGCACCAGCCAGTACGGACGCATCCATACGACTGTATCGATCCAGTCGGTGCCGTTCATCCATTGGAAACCCTGCTGCAGACCAGCCGCGGTCAGCACCAGTCCCATCGTCGAAATCCCGACGGTGATGAGCCAGAACGACCAGTTGCCAAGCGTCCAGGACCAGAGCTGCTCCCGTCCGCAGAGCCGCGGCCAGACATAGACAAGGCCGCCGATCGCCCAGACGACGAAGGTGCCGAATACCGTCAGGTGCGAATGCGATATCACAAAGTCGGAGAAATGGGTCGGCTGCTGGATCGAGCGCAGCGCCTCGACCGAGCCTTGGAAGCACCCCGCAAGATACATGAGGGCGCCCATAATCAGGAACTTCGCCGGGAGATTCCGCCCGAACCCTTCCCACCGGCCCTTCACGGTTCCGAAGAAGTTGACCAGCACCGTCCAGACCGGAATGATCAGCAGCATGGACGTGATGATGGCGAGCGTCTCGGCCCAGTCGGCGATCGGGCTGAAGAGATAGTGATGGATGCCGACGAAGGGGTAGAAGAGGGCGAGCGACCAGAAACCGACGAGCGAGAGCTTGTGAGCGTAGAGCGGGTTGCGCACGCTTACCGGAAGGAAATAGTAGATCAGCACATAGCCGGCCGGCGTGATCCACAGGCCGACGATGTAGTGAATGTAAAGCCCGTGGAAGGCGGCGCTATTGATGCCGGAAATCGTATAGGGAAGGATGAAGCTGCCAAGGATGAGATTCATCGTCGTCCACACGAAGGCGCCGATGAGATACCAGAGCGCCACATAGAGCTGCGGCTCTAGTCGCCGCCCGATCGTGACGATGAACTGCGTCGTCGCCACGGCGGTGACAAAAAAGATTGGGATTTCCACTAACAGCGGGAGTTCGCCCGCCTCGAGCCCGTGATTGTAGCCCAAAGGCAGCGAGGTGAGCCCCACCGCCAGGGCGAGGTTCCACACCCAGGCCAGCGGCACGCCCCATTGGCTCCAGACGACCCGGACCCCGCACAGGCGCGGCACCAGATAGTAGCATTCGCCGATGAACAGTGCGGAAAACGCGCCGAAGATGACGCCGTTAACGTGAACCGGGCGGAGCCGGCCGAAGGTCAGACCCAGCGTCGTTCCGAGATAGTCGGGGTAGTTGAAGATGCCCGACAGCGTCACGCCGACCGACGGCGTGACCATGAGCCAGAACATCCCCCAATAGAGCCAGGTGCGCACGACGCGCCAATCGACGAGACCGTCGAGATCGACGCCCGTGAACTTTCCCTTGAGGGCCAGGGTCTCTGCCATTGCGCGTCCCCCTCCGTCGCCGCCGCAGATGAGAGCTTTTTCGGTTTTTGTTTTACTTTTCACGGTCGGCCGCTAAAACCGTCGCACGAATTGCGCGGCAAAATCTTTGGTCAATTCCTGAAATCTTCTGGAATGATCTGCACCGGCAAAACGTCGGCTGCCGAAGCCGAACGGCGATTGGCAGCGCATTCGCACGGCATGCCGCCCGAGCCGGACGGCTTGCCTTGCCGTGGCCGGCGTCAGCTCCAGAAGATTCCACAAGAATCCAGCAATTAGCCAAAGATTTTCGCGGCGCTTCCTGCGACTCTGGGAAGCTGCGGCGCCCAAGAACGTCGGGGCGACCGCGCAACGGGCGAGAACAGGAGAACCTCGTCGATGAACATCGCTCCCTCAGCTCGCGGGTTCGCCGCAACCATTCTCGCCGTGATGGTCTTCACACCCGCGCAAGCTTACGACGAGGGCCCCGTCACCGGTGGCGGAACAATCCAGGGCAAGGTCCTTTTCAACGGCACGGCGCCCACCCGCACGATCATCCCGACCAAAGACGTCGAAGTCTGCGGCGAGCCGCGCGAGGAGGCGCTGATCGATGTCGGACCCGATCACGGCGTGCAGAACGCCGTGGTTTATCTGACCCAGGTCTCAAAAGGGAAACCGTGGCCCGCGGCGGACAAGCCGCCGGAACTCAACAACCTCAAATGCCGGTTTGAGCCGGCGGTGCAGGTCATCCGCGCGGGGCCGCTCGTCGTCGTGAACAGCGACCCGGTGCTCCATAACACCCACGGCTATTACGGTACGCGGACCGCTTTCAATCTAGCCTTACCCAACGAGGGCCAGCGAATTCCGACCGATTTGCAACGCGCCGGCGCGGTGAAGGTCGATTGCGACGCGCATGGCTGGATGGAGGGATGGATCTACGTCGTGGACAATCCCTATTACGCCGTCACCGGCGCCGACGGCAAGTTCAGCATCGCCGACGTTCCGCCCGGCACGTACACCCTGGTGGCCGTGCAGTCCTTCACCGGGCCGATCCAGCAACAGGTGACGGTGACGGCCGGCACGCCTGCGGAACTTACGATCGAGTTGAAGAAGCCTTAGGTGATAGGGCCGCGCAAGCGGATCGCCCGTTTTATGCGATGGTCGAAGCTTTATGAGGATTCAGCGAGGAGGAGACGCCCATGTCTGAACTCGAGCGCGTTCGGCGTGAGATGGACAAGCTGCTGCGCACGCCCGGAGCCCGTCCCGACCCGGCGATGCGAATCACGCGGCGAATCTTTCTTCATCGGTCGCTGCTGACCGGCGGCGCGGTGGGCGCGGCAACCTTCGGATGGTTCCCGCTGATTAACACAATTGACATCGCCTATGCAGCGGAGCCGCCCTTCAAGTTCGCGTGGATCTCCGACACCCACCTTTATCCGAAGTCGGTCAACACACGCTTCGTTGACAAGACCATACGCGCGGCGAAGGACGTTCAGGAGATGAATCCGCCGGCGGACTTCCTCATCTTCGGCGGCGACATCGCCCAGCTTGGCGCAGTGGAGGAGCTCGATCTCGGCAACGAGATTCTGAAGGAGGTGAAGATCCGAAAAGTCTTCATCCCCGGCGAGCACGACTGGTACTACGACATGGGCGCCAAGTGGCGGCAGCTCTTTGAGAAGCCCAATTGGAGCTTCGACCACAAAGGGGTCCGCTTCATCGGCCTGGACACCATCAGCCGCGCTCCCGACTATTGGACCGCCAAGAAGATGAGCCCGGCGGAGCGCATGGGGCACATGGCCACGCTCGACGGCACGGTGGCCGGCCCATGGGCCGGCGTCGGCGCGGATCAGCTGGCATGGCTGCACAATACGTTGTCGGACTGGGACAAAGCCCGGCCGATCGTGATCTTCAGCCATAATCCGCTCTACGAGTACTATCCGCCTTGGAACTTCTGGGTGCGGGATTGGCGCGATGTGCAGAGCGTGCTCGCCCCCTACACCAATGTCACCAACATCCACGGCCATGTCCATCAGGTGCTCTATAACGAGATCGGGCACATGCGCTCGATTGGCCAGCTCGCAACCTCATGGCCCTGGCCCTATGCGCCTCAAGGCGTGCCGGCGCTTACCAAGACCATGATCAGGGTCGATCCCGGCGATCCCTTCGATGGCGTTGGTTGGGGCAAGCTGACGATGAACCAGAAGGATCGAGTCGATACGGAATATGTGATGTGGGGCCGCAAACAGGTCTTTGCCCAGTCGGCGGAAGATTCCTCACTGAGCCACGCGGAGATCCTGCATCCGCGAATCGCCGACAATATGTGGCCTTACTGAGAGGGAGGGATGAACATGAC
>JASHRZ010000159.1 GCA_030037055.1 Alphaproteobacteria bacterium | reverse complement strand
CGGCTTTACAGCTGGTGGAGCTATCGCGCGCGCGACTGGGAGGCGTCCGATCGCGGCCGCCGCCTCGACCACATCTGGGTGAGTCCGCCACTGCAAGGCAAGTTGCGCGCCGCCTCGGTCCACCGCAGCCTGCGCGGCTGGGAGAAAGCCTCCGACCACGTGCCGGTAACGGTCGAGCTCGACGATTGAGCCAAGTTCTCGCGGGAGGGGCTCGTTGCGTCCTTCGAGACGCGGCACCGGGGGGACGTCTCGAAGCACGCAGCGTGCCCATGCAGCGGAAACACGCTCCAACGCTCAACTGCCGCGTGCCTACTCCAAAGGACTGGAAGATGCAGCGGCGGTCTCGGCCGCCGCGCGCTTTGCCTCGCGCCTGTCGAGGAAGATTGCCACGAGCAGCAGCGTCAGCGCGCCGCTGACGACCATACCGAACCGCGCTGTCGGGCTTTGCGGCAGATGGTCGAGGGCGAAGCCGCCGAACAGTGCCAACACCAGCCCGGCATAGACGAGCGCGGGCAGCGCGGCGAGGACAAAGCGCCGCCAGCCGGGACGGCTCTCGCTTTCGGGGATGGAATCGTGCGGCGCTGGCATATCGTTCATGACGAAACGATCCGGGCGTGCGGCCCGCGGCGACATGGCCGCGGAGCTTGCAACCGAGGGATGGGCGGTTTGCCTGTTCAACGGCCGAAGAACCGGCTTATTCCATCCGCCGGCCTCGCTTGCATCTTTGTAATCCACAGTCGTTGCGAAGCGATTGACGAAGCCGAGGCCGTTGCCCTGAAATTCCCACAACGCGGGGGGGCAGAGCCCCGCGCAAGACTTTAACGCTGCGTTCACTGGCGCTGATTAGCTTCGGTGCGGGTACCTCTCATCGCGCGTGATCCCGCCATGCAGCTCCTCGACCGCCTCACAATCAAAGCCAAGCTCGGCCTGTTGCTGGGGCTTAGCGCGCTGGCGCTGGCGAGCGCCATCCTGGTGGCCGCCAACCTGATGCATCAGCGGATGATCGACGACCGCATCGCCAAGTTGCACGGCGTCATCGACATCGTGACCGGCACGGCGCAGGCGCTCGAGGACCAAGTCACGGCGGGAAAAATCGCGCCGGAGGAGGCGCTGGCGCGCTTTCGCACAGCGGTCTATGGCATGTGGTACGACGACCACCATGACTATGTCATCGCCTTCACCCTGGATGGCGTGACCATCGCAAACGCCAACGCGCCGGAGCATCAAGGCACCAGCCGGCTTGGCATCAAGGATGCCAACGGCAAGCCGCTCGTCGGCTCGATGCTCGAGGTGCTGAAGACCGCCGATGAGGGCCTCGTCGACTACGTCTATCCCAAGCCCGGCACGACGGAGCCGCTGCTCAAACTTACCTACGTCAAGAAGTTCAAGCCCTGGAATGCCTTCTTCGCCACCGGCGTGTGGATCGACGATATCGAGGCGGAATATCACGCGGCGCTGGTGCGCCTCAGCCTGTTCGGCCTCGCCATCCTGGCGGTGGTGGGGATGATCGCCTGGTTCGTCAACCGCAGCATCGCGCGCGCGCTGGGCAGCCTTAATACCAAGATGGCGCGGCTCGCCGAAGGCGATCTCTCGGTGAACATCTCCGAAGCGGCGCGCGGCGACGAGATCGGCGGCATGGCAAGGACGGTGCGCATCTTCATGGAGAACGCCGAGGCGATGCGCCGGGTGGAAGCCGAGCAGGCGGAGGCCAAGCTGGAAGCGGATCAGGAGAAGCGGCGCGCGCTGCGCGAGCTCGCGGCGCATTTCGAGGAGCGGGTGCGCGGGATCGTCGATGGGGTGGCGCGCGCCGCCGACGAGATGCAAGCGACCGCGCAGAGCCTCTCGGCCTCCGCCGAAGGGACGCGGCAGCAGGCGCTGGCGGTGGCCTCCGGCGCAGGCCAAGCCACGACCAACGTACAAACGGTGGCGGTGGCGGCGGAGGAGCTTTCCTCCTCAATCGCCGAGATCGGCCGGCAGGTGGCGCAGGCGGCAGGGACGGCGAAGACGGCCGCCGATGAAGGCCGCAAGACCGACCGCAGCGTAGCGAGCCTGGCGGCGGCGGCGGAGAAGATCGGCGAAGTGGTGGCGCTGATCAACGACATCGCCAGCCAGACCAATCTGCTGGCGCTCAACGCCACGATCGAGGCAGCGCGCGCCGGCGAGGCCGGCAAGGGCTTTGCCGTGGTCGCCTCCGAGGTCAAGTCGCTGGCGACCCAGACCGCGAAGGCGACCGACGACATCCGGGCGCAGATCGCCTCGATCCAGGGCGAGACGCAGAACGCGGTGCAGGCGATTCGCTCGATCTCCACCACGATCATGGCAGTGAACGATATCTCTTCCTCGATCGCTTCGGCGGTGGAGGAGCAGACGGCGGCGACGCAGGAGATCACGCGCAATGTGCAGCAGGCGGCAAGCGGCACGCGCGAGGTGTCGCGAAACATCTCGGGCGTCAGCCAGGCGGTGGAGAAGGCAGGATCCGCCGCCGGTGGGGTCAAGCAAGCCGCCGACGGCCTCGCTCGGCAGGCCAAGGCGCTGCGCCACGAGGTCGATCAGTTCCTCGCTACGCTGCGCGCGGCGTGATGCAGTGGGGTTGTTGGTTATCAGTTGTCAGTTGTCAGTCGCCAGTGAGTGCCGCACTGAAGACTGATAACTGACAACCGAGAACTTCGCCTATGGCACCAACCGATAGCCGCCGGGCTCGGTCACCAGGATCTGCGCCTTGGCGGGGTCGCGCTCGATCTTTTGGCGCAACCGGTAGACATGCGTCTCGAGCGTATGGGTAGTGACGCCGGCATGGTAGCCCCAGACCTCGTTCAGCAGCCTGTCACGGCCGATGGTCCGGTCTCCGGCACGGTAGAGGTATTTGAGGATCGCCGTCTCCTTCTCAGTGAGCCGCACCTTTTTGCGGCCGGTCTCGTCGGTAAGCAGCTTGGCCGAAGGGCGAAAGGTGTAGGGGCCGATGGTTAAGACCGCGTCCTCGGAGAGCGCATGCTGCCGCAGCTGGGCGCGCAGCCGCGCCAGCAGGACATTGAGGCGGAACGGCTTGGTGATGTAGTCGTTGGCGCCGCTGTCGAGGCCTAGGACGGTGTCGACATCGCTGTCGGCGCCGGTCAGCATTAGGATCGGCGCCCGGACGCCGCCGCGGCGCATCAGCCGGCACAGCTCGCGCCCGTCCATGTCGGGCAGGCCGACATCGAGCAGGATCGCGTCGAAATGCTGCTCCTTCGCCACGTCGAGCGCGGCCGCGGCCGTCTCCGCCTCGGCGGGCTGGAACTCCTCATGGAGCTGCAGCTGCTCGGCAAGGGAATGGCGCAGCGCCGCATCATCGTCGACGATCAATATCCTGCGACTTCCGGTCATGCGCCCGCCCTCCCGTGCCGCCGCCATCCTCTGCCGGTATCAGCGCTCGACCTTGACCCCGTGCCAGAAGGCGACGTGGTCCTTGATCGCCGCCGCTGCCGGCTTCGGGGCAGGATAATACCACGCGGCATCGGCGTTCTCCTGCCCGTCCACCACCACAGTAAAATAGTGCGCGGTGCCCTTCCACGGACAAACGGTGGTGGTGGCGCTCGGCTTGAAATAGGAACGATCAAGCGCCGCCGGCGGAAAATAGACATTGCCCTCGACCAGCTCGAACCGGTCGCTTTCGGCCAGAACCTTGTCCCGCCAGATCGCTTTCGCCATTGCCTGCTCCTCGTCAAAAACCGTGGTGGCCTGCACTATTCGCCGGAAACGGGCAGGACGCAAGCCTGCTACCCTGTGGGCCGCCGCTCGGCGGACAGATGCCTTATATCTCGCGTGGGCGCGCCAGCAAATCGCGGTGACCGATCATGAGTGAGAGAGCTCCGGAAGTGAGCGCGGCGCGGCGCTGTTCGGCCCAATGAGCAATGCGTGCGGCGGCCTCGGGGCGCTCCTCGCTCGCGGCGCGGCGTTCGGCCTCGAGCACGGTGGCGAGCATCGCTTTCTGATCGGGACCGACCTGCCAGTCGCTGGGCGCGGGTGGCGACGGCGAAGCCGGCGGCGAGGCGGGCGCCGAGATAGACCGGCGCGGCGCCGGCAAGCGCCAGGCCTAGCCCCTTGTCGCGGCGCTGATGCGCGGCGAAGGCCGTCATAGGGTTCCGCGAGGCAGTGGGCGAGCTCGCGGACCAAGTCGACGCGCCGCGCGAGAAAGCGCCAGCGCTCGGCCCGGACGCAGATCACCACGCCGCTTGCCTCCTTCTCGACGCCATAGCCCTCGCGCGAAGCCCAGGCAATCTGCTCGGCGGCGCAGAAGCCGAGCAGTACCGGATCGCTCTCGGCCAGCAGCCAGTCCTGGTCGCCGTCGATGATCGGCGCCAGCGCGCGCGCATTGGCGCCGGTGCCGGCGCCGAGATCGACAAGGCGCACCGGCCGGTCCGCTGGCCGGCGCAGCGCCTGGGCGAAGGCGGCGCGCCAGCGCGGGATCGCGCGCGGGGCGCTCGAAGGGCGCGCGCAGGCGCAGCCAAGCGAGACTGAAATCGCTCATGCGCCTTTCTCCCAGATTACGGTGACGATTGCGAGCGCGCGCCGCGGCGCAAGGACCGCTCGCTCAGTCGGCGGCGATCAGCCGGTTGAGCGCATCCACCCAGCCTCGTACCGCTTGCGGCCAGTCGGGCAGCGCGGCGCCGGCCTTGGCCGCGGCGGCGGCGAGGGTCAAGCGCAGCGGCGTATGGTCCAGCACCATGGCGAGCGCGCGCGCCAGTGCTTCGCGATCGCCCGGCGGCACCAGCATCGCCGCATCGGCGGGCACCGTCTCGGGAATGGCGCCGGCAGTGGTGGCGACAATCGGCAGTCCATGCGCCAGCGCCTCCGCCAAGGCCATGCCATAGCCTTCGTGATAAGAAGGCAGCGCGAAGACATCGGCCTCGGCATAGGCGGCGCCAAGCCGCTCGGGCGGCCATTCGCCGGCAAGCAGCACGCGCTCGCCGAGCTCGTGCCGCGCGATCGCCTTCTCGAGCGCCAGCACCGCTTCGCGATCGCGCGTCAGGCTGCCGATGCAGGTGAGCCACCACTGCCGGTCGCTTAGCTCGGCGAGGGCGTCGATCAGCAGCAGATGGCCTTTGCGCGCGCTGATCGTTGCGACCGAGAGCAGATGGAGCGGCCCGTTCCTGCGCGGCTCAGGCCGCACCGCTGGCTTTGCCGTGCCCGGGGGCGTCACCAGGATGCGCGCCACGCCGTACTCCGCCATGTGCCAGGCGGTCGTGCGGCTTGGGCAGAGCACGCCCGAAAGACGCGGCAGGAGGCGCGCCTCGGCGAGCGCCAGCGCCTCGCGCATCGCGAGCGGCAATCCGGTCTCGAGTGCCAGCGGATGGTGGATGAAGCCGACAAAGCGATGGCGCCGCGCCACTTCGGCGGTGAGGCATCCCTCAAAGGCCGGCAGCGCCAGCCCGTCGATCACCGCCGCCGCGCCGTCCTCGAGCCCGGCAAGCGCCGCCGCCGCCGCCTCGCGCGCGACGGCATCGGGAGCGGGAAAACGGCCGGGCAGCTCCAGCACGCGGACCGAGCGGCCGAGCGCGCCGAGCCCGTCGACAACGTGGCGGTCGAAGAGATAACCGCCGGTGAGCTGGTCGAGCCCGCCCGCCACGATGAAGGCGAGCGTCATCAGACGAGCGCGCCATCGAACGCGGCCCAAGCGACGGGCGATTCGCGCAAGGTGACGCGCATCGCCGAAAGCGCGCCGGCTGTACCGGGGCCGAGCGCGCCGGCCGCGATGCACGATTTGAGGCGACGGAAGATCTCGCCAGCCAGGAACTCCGTCGTCGTGTTGCGGCCGCGGAACTCGGCAAGCTCGTCGAGATTTTGATAATTGAGCTCGCCCAACACGGATTTGAGCGCGGCGAGCGCCAAGCCGACGTCGCAGACCAGCCCGTTGCCGTCGAGCTGCGCGCGGCGCAGCTCGATTTCAACCGCGTAGGTGGCGCCGTGCAGCTGCTGCGCCGGTCCGAAGACCTCGCCGACGAAGCTGTGCGCGATCATGACATGGTCCCTGACGGCGAGGCTGTACATGGGCTCTCCCTCCCGCGGTCGGAATAGAACGCCACGCTGACGCTGACAAGCCGGCATCGGCCCCGACTCTCAACCGTAGCGAACCACATGGCAAAGCGCGCCGGCGGGATGGGATGCAAGCTGCGTCATCGCCTGCGGCAGCGCCTCGAAGGCGCATTCGCCGGTAAGCAAAAGGTCGAAGACGGGATCGGTCAGCAAATCCAGCGCCTGCTCCAGCCGCTGGCGGCGGGTGCGCTGCGCGCGCCGCGCCGGCGCCACTTCGCCCACTTGCGAGGCGACGAGCCGGAGGCGCCGGTTGTGGAAGGTCTCGCCGAGCGGCGCCGGCACGGCCGCGTTGCCGTACCAGCTCATCTCCAGCACAGTCGCCTCGAAGCCGGCAAGCGCCAGCGCCGTGGCGAGGCCAGCGGCGCTGCCGCTGGCATGGATGACAAGATCGGCCTCGCCGGTGGCGCGCTCGGGAAGCGCGAAGCGGCAGCCCAAGGCTGCGGCGAGCGCGCCGCGGCCGGGATCGATGTCGATGATCTCCACCGTCGTGCCGGGAACGCGCGCGGCGAGCGCCGCCATCAGCGCGCCCACCGTGCCCGCGCCGACCACAGCGATGCGGTCGCCGATGAGCGGCGCGCCATCCCAGAACCCGTTGAGCGCCGTCTCCATATTGGCGGCGAGCACCGCGCGGCGGTCGGGAACGGCGTCCGGCACCGGCACCGCCGCCGCTTCCGGCACGACATAGCGGTCCTGATGCGGATGGAGGCAGAAAACGCGCCGGCCGATCAGCGCCGTCACTCCTGCCTCCACCACGCCGACTGAGGCATAGCCGTATTTGACCGGCGCCGGGAAATCGCCTTCCTGGAATGGGCAGCGCATCGCCTGGCGCTGGCTTTCCGGCACGCCGCCGCGGAAGACGAGGGCCTCGCTGCCGCGGCTGATGCCGCTTGCGAGCGCGCGCACCAGCACTTCGCCGGGACCCGGCGGCGCCAGCGACATGCGCCTCAACTCGCCGCGACCGGGGGTGGCGAGCCAGAAGGCGCGCGCTTCTTCAGTCGCGGAATACGCATTCATAGAGCGTATCCTGGCCGAGACGGAAGCGGCGGAGCGTCGGCCGCAAGCCCTGCTCGGGCGCGGCGATCTCGGGCAGCGTCAGGCTCGGCTTGCCGGAGCCGAGCAGGATGGGCGCTACGGTGATCTGCAGCCGGTCGAGCGCGCCGGCCGCGAGAAAACGCGAGATGGTGATGCCCCCGCCCTCGATGAAGAGGAAGAAGAGGCCGCGCTCCGCCAGGGCAGCGGCGATGTCGGCGGGCGCAAACCCGTGGGCACCGCGCTTCAGCCCGACCAGCTCCGCATGGCCCAGCCGCTCGCCCGGCCGCACGCGATCGGCGGCGGCCAGCAACAGGGTAGGGGCGGACGGGTCGTGGAAGACGCAATGGCCGGCGCCAAGGCGGCGCTCGGCATCGACGACGACGCGCACGGGATGAGGGCCGCAGCAGCGTCGCACGGTGAGCTGCGGGTTGTCATGGCGTATCGTGCTGGAGCCGACGATGATGGCGTCGGCGAGCGCGCGCATGCGGTGAGTATGGATGAGGTCGGCTTCGCCGGTGACCCAGCGCGAGGCGCCCGCTGCAGTGGCGATGCGCCCGTCGAGGCTCTGGCCGAGATGGGCAACGGCAAAGCGCCGTCCCCTCGGGATTTGCGCGAAGGGCAGATAGAGATCGACCAGCGCGGCCGTCAGCGCCTCGCCGCGTTGTGCCGGCGCCGTCCCGCCGTGGTGGCGCAGCGCCAGCAGCCGCTCCCAGGCGCCGCCGTTCTCTCCCATGTCTGACTCTCCCCGGCCATTCTAGAGCGGGGCGGGTCGCCGGTCAGTTCACATGGAGGTCAGAAGCCAGGCCAAGCCAGGCGCCAGGAGCCAGGCGCTGTTTTCCCCGTTTGGTTCCTAGATGCTATTCCCTGGTTCTAGCCCCTGGCGCCTGGTTCCTGAACGTCACCACCAGCACGTCACGATAGGCAGGTGCGCGGGGATCGATCGGCTTGACCGGCGTCACGCCGTGATAGACGCGCGCATCATGCACCAGCGCCGCGTCGAAGGGATCGGCCAGCGTGAAGCTACCGAGCGGGCGGCGGTCGAGATCGTGGATGGTGGTGGTGCCGCGGCGGATGTTCTGACGGCGGATGAGCAGCACCAGCACGTAATCGACGCCGTCGCGATGCATGCCTTCGGGCGTCGGCTTGCCCGGCTCACCGGGCCGCGCCTCGATGCGGAACTGATGCGTTTCGATGTGCCAGGCGCGGATGGCTGGTTCGAGCCGCTCGAACAGCGCGCGGCAGAAGCTCAGTATGGTGGCGAGGCTGGCGCCGGCGCCGATATCCTCCGCGATCGGCTCGAACCAGCGCTCGATGCCGCCGTGAAGCGGATTGTAATCGCGGCTCTGGTAGTGCGCCTGATGCGGCGCGCGGGTGATCGCGGCGCCGGCCAGGGCCTGGAACACCGCGTGCCGGCGGCGCCGGTAGCGCCCGCCATCGGCCATGTAAGTATCGACCGGCATGTCGTTCCAGCTCGCGGCAAAGCGCGGCCAATCGGTCAGCGGTCCCGCCGCCTCGAGCAGCGGCCGCATCCGCGCCGCGGCAACGAAGGCATAGGCCTCGCGCGACACGCGCTGGTCGAGGGTTTCGTCGGCAGTGGGCAGGTTCATGGCGCCGGAGTCTAGCAGGCACGTGCCCGGCACTGTAGCCTCGCGGCGACAATCCGCCTTGCCAGCACCGCGGCGGCCGTCACAAGCCCGCCCATGGCCTATGAACCGCCGCGTCATTGCGGCTTTTGCGGCGGTGTGCGAGAGCGGTGAAATTCCATGCTGCCGGCGCCTTGGCGCGTCCTCGCATCAACCCGGACAGGCGCTTCGCCTTCAGGGGCGACATCAGCATGGCAACGGGGCACCCCTGCCTGGTGATGACGACGACGCATGATCTTGCGCGCGGCGACACGGTCCACCCGCTCGAGACAATTCGCCTTCAACTCGCTTGCTCAGTTCTCCAGAATTTCGCGTTCCATTGCCAGCCATCGACATGTTTTTGGCTGGTCCTGGATACATGACCTAATCGCAAGCTGGCAGGACCGCGACAACTGGCGCAGCGACCGGCTTTCCTCAACTCTCCGAGCCGTGTCTCTCGCGCCTTGTGATCCCCGCGATTTCGCGCCATTGTCGCCTCGGCCCCAAGGGGCCGCCACCCCTGGACCGCGCGCGAGGATCCCCTGACGCCGCGCCGATTGCTGATCGATGCCGGCTGGCGGCTGGCGCTGCTCGGCGCCGGTGTCGCCGCTTGCGCCTTGGCGATGGTGCCGCTGGCGGGATTCGGCTGGCGGGCGCCGGCAGCCGCGCTGGCGGTTTACGCCGCGGTGGCGGCGCTGGTGCTGGCGGGTCTCACGCAGCACGCGCCGCATCCCCGTTTCGGTCCGGCCAACATGGTGACCTTGACCCGCGCCAGCGCGGTCGCGCTGATGCTCGGCGTCTTCGCGGAGGGGGTAGCGCCGTCCCCTGCCGAGCGCGCTTTCCTGGCGCTGGCCGGGGCGGTCGCGCTGCTGCTGGACGGCGTCGACGGCTGGGCGGCGCGCAGGACCGGTCTCGCCAGCCGCTTCGGCGCGCGCTTCGACATGGAGGTCGATGCGCTGTTCATGCTCGTGCTGGCGGCGCTGGTCTGGCGTGCAGGACAGGCGGGCGCCTGGGTGCTGACGGCGGGGCTGTTGCGCTATATCTTCCTCGGGGTGGGCTGGCTGTGGCCGGTCCTAGCGGCGCCCTTGCCGCCAAGCACTCGCCGCAAGGCTATCTGCGTCGCGGGGATCGCCGTGCTGCTGACGGCGCTGGCGCCGCTCATGGCGCCGGGTCCGGCCGGGCTCTCGTGTTTGGTCGGGGTGGGGTTGCTTTGCTATTCCTTCGTCGCCGATGCCCTGCTCTTGGCGCGACGACGGGCGAAGCGGCGGTGACGACATAAGGGGTGGAGTCTGTCCTTGTTCAACGCCAAGCCCGCCACCTCGCCGGATACGCCCGATCAGCGCGCGCTGCGTCAGATTGACCGCGCCATCACCGATGTCCGCCGCGGCGGGTTGGTGCTGCTGCGCGATGGCGCGGCGGCGCTCGCCCTCCAGGCGGCAGAGGCGGTGACGCCGGAAAGCCTCGAGCGGCTCAAAGCGCTGCCGGGCGAGACGCTGTCGCTGGTGCTGACGCGCCGGCGGGCGGCGGCGCTGGGGCTGGCCGAGCCGGCGAGTGGCAAGGGGGGCGCGGTGCTACTGCCTCTCGCGGCGGACCAAGCGGCCGAGGAGCTGCGCGATCTTGCCGATCCCAGTGCCGCGACCACTGGGCGCGCGCCGATGGGAGCCGCGGTCGAAGCCGCCGGCGCCGCCAACGCCGCGGTCGAGCTGGTGAAGCTCGCGCGCCTGCTGCCGGCGGTGGTGGTGGCGGCGGTGAGCCCGCGTGCGGCGCTGCTCATCGCCGAGCGCGAAGGGCTGATGCTGCTGGAGGCGGCGGAGGTGCTTGCCTATCACGCGGTCGCGGCGCATTCGCTGCGGCCGGTGAGCGAGGCGCGGGTGCCATTGAGCGGTGCCGAGAACACCCGCATCATCGCCTTCCGCCCGAGTGACGGCGGGATCGAGCATCTCGCCATCCTGATCGGCGATCCCGATCCCAAGGCACCGGTGCTGGCGCGGCTCCATTCGGAATGCTTCACCGGCGATCTCCTCGCCAGCCTGCGCTGCGATTGCGGCGACCAGCTGCGCGGCGCCATCGCCGAGATCGCGCGCGCCGGCAGCGGCGTGCTGCTCTATCTCGCGCAGGAAGGCCGCGGCATCGGGCTCGTCAACAAGCTGCGTGCCTATGAGCTGCAGGATGCCGGGCTCGACACCTTCGACGCCAACGAGCAATTGGGCTTCGACGCCGACGAGCGCGTCTATCTGCCGGCCGCCGAGATGCTGCGCCAGCTCGGCTTCAGCCGCGTCCGGCTGCTCACCAACAATCCCGAAAAGGTGGCCGCGCTCACCCGCTGCGGCATCGAGGTGGTGGAGCGCGTGCCGCACGTCTTCCCCGCCAACGACCATAACGAGCGCTATCTGCGCACCAAGGCGACGCGAAGCGGTCATTGGCTCTGACGCGGGAGGCGGTGCCCGGCGAAGGTCAGCGCCGCTTCGGCGGCGAAGATCGCCGCGGGGAGATCGCGCGTCCGCCCGACGCCGGCGCGGTGCGCGGCATAATGCCCGAACAGCGGCGGCACATTGGCGAGCATCATGCCCGAGGTCGTGCCCGGGATCACCGGCAGCAGCAGGTCTCGGCGAGCGCCCCGGTCGCGACCTCCGTCTTGTCGCCGATCTCGCAAAGAAAGAAACCGATCAGCGTCGCGAGGAAGGCGCCGCGTCGCGGCAGGGCGGCTTCGTCGGCGAGCCGGTTCGGGATGAGGGTCCAGACCGCCTTGGCGATGAGGAAAGCCCGAGCCCCCAGCGCAGAAGCCGCGGCGAAAGCAGGCCGCCGATCCGGGGCCGGCCAGCACCGCGAGGGTGTGATTGGCCAGCGTGGCGAGAAAGATGCCGGCAATGATCGGCGGAATTGGCGGCCAGCATCAAGCCGAGGAGCTGCGGTCGCCGATCTCGGCGACGGCAACGATGGCGAAAGGGGTCAGGCTTCCACCGGCCGATCACGGGGCCGGGCCGGCGTCGCGCCCGGCGCGGGCGATCGACGCCGGCTCGCCAAGCGCGCCTTGCCCGCACGCGCACGCGCCGCGGCCAAGCCACTGACAGGGAACTCTCCCTGACGCA